>NZ_JABJVY010000015.1:0-127152 GCF_040750475.1 Amorphus sp. 3PC139-8
CCGTTCACGAAGATCATTGGAATAGGGTTTGGTCATGCATGCCAGCCTCCACCCAGCAGGCAGCTTGAATCAGATCCGACCCCTCAAGGGAATCCCTTCGTCGATTCAAAAACCAAATGACACGCTCTAGAGCGTGTCCGGGCGAAGTGGAAACCGGTTGGCCGTTCGGAAACGCGTCGAAACAATCACTTAGACCCACTCCGCGTTTCCGGCAAAAGCGGAACGGATTTATGGGTCCTGACCCTAGTCCACGCCCCGTAGCAACGCTCTCAGCCGAGGGGGCGTCGCGGGCAGGGTGGTGACGGCGCCGGGAAAATCCAGCGCGGCGTCGATGGCCGCGGCGATCGCAGCGCCCGCGCCGGTGGTACCGAGGGTGCCGCACCCTTTGATGCCGAGCGGGGTCAGCGGCGAGGGTGCGTCGTCGGTAACGATCACCTCCACATCGGGGATCTGGTCCGCGCCCGGCACGATATAGTCCGACAGGGTGAGGGTGACCGGATCTCCCGTGTCGCCGAACTGGAACTCCTCGTAGAGCGCTCCCCCGATTCCGTGTGCGGCGCCACCGGCGAGCTGGCTTTCGATCAGCTTCGGGTTCACCGCGTTGCCGACATCGGCTGCCACCAGATAGCGCTCGACGGTCGCGACCCCGGTTTCCTCGTCGACGGCGACGACTGCCGCGTGGATGGCATAGGAAAATGTCGGCCCGTCCAGCGTGACCCAGGCCTCGGCCGATAAACCCGCCGTATCGGTTGGGACAAACGCCTCGCCGAGCGCGCCGGCCCGTTCGGGACGCAGCGCGCGCGCAACGGCGCCGAGCGGCAAACCAGGGGCTTCGGGATGCTCGGTTGCCCGCACCTCGCCCTCATCGAGCATCAGCCGGTCGACGGAAACGCCAATCATGGCCGCCGCGGCGGAAAGCGCCTTCTCGCGCACCTTCTCCGCCGCCTGTTGCGCGGCCGTGCCGGTCATGACGGTGACGCGGGCGCCATAGGCTCCCTGACCGAATCCGATACCGTCGGTGCGCCCGTGCACGACCCGCACGTCCGTGTACGGCACGGCCAGGATGTCGGCGACGATCTGGGCGATGGCGGTCTCCGGTCCCTGGCCGAGATCGGCTGCGCCGGTGACGACCTCGACCGTCCCAGCCTCGTCGACGGAGATGCGGGCGCCGTCGCCGCCGCCACCGCCGGTTGGTTCCACCACGATGGATAGACCGAGGCCGACCCGCTCGCCCTTGGCGCGCCGACCCTCAAGTCGCCGTTCCAGGGCCGTCAGAGACCAGGCGTCGCTCACCTTGTCGAGAAGGGCACCATAGTTGCCGGAATCGTAGATTAGCGGCTGATCGTTCAGCGTCATATGGCGTGGGGCGGGCATGCTCTCCGGCGCGATCAGGTTCGCCGCCCGCACGTCGATCGGGTCGATGTTGAGTCGATCGGCGACGGCGTCGACCAGTCGTTCGCAGACGAAATTTGCCTCGAACCGCCCTGCGCCGCGGCAGGGTCCCGCCGGGGTCTTGTTGGTCAGAAGTACCTCGCCATGGGCGCGATAGGCAGCAAGCTTATACGGGCCCGGCAGCATCGCGGCCGTGGTTTCGGCAATCGTCAGCCCGTCGGGTCGAAGATAGGCGCCTTGGTCGATCTGGAAGCCGACATCGAAGGCGAGGATGCGGCCGTCGTCCTTGGCCGCTACGCGTGCCACATGTCTCTGGCCGCGAGCATGGGTGGTTGCGATCATGTGCTCGCGCCGGTCCTCCACCCATCCCACCGGACGGCCGAAGCGCAAGGCGGCCAGGCAAACGAGCACATCTTCCGGAAAGATCTCGCCGCGCGCGCCGAACGAGCCGCCGACATGACCGGCATAGAGGAAGATGCGCGAGGCCGGACGGCCCAGAAGGCGGGCCAGCATGTCGCGCTCCAGATGCGGCAGCTTCGCCGTCCCATAGACTTCCAAAATGTCGCGCGCCCCGTCCCAGCGCGCCGCCAGCCCGCGCGGTTCCATTGGCATGGCCGCCTGGCGCGCCACGCTCAGGTCGAGCTCGACCACGAGATCGGCGGCCAGGAAAGCGCGCTCGACGTCGCCAAAGCCTTTCTCGACGGTGGCGGCGACGGTCGGGGCCGCCGTCGGAGCGCGGCTTTTGGAGGATTCCAGCGCGACGTCGAGAAGCTCCGCACCGATCTCCACCAGCTCGGCGGCGTCCTCGGTGATGGCTGCCGTCTCGGCGATCACGACGGCGATCGGTTCGCCGACATAGCGGGTCACGCTGCGGGCCAGCACCGGCTGGCGATGGGCGGCGAGCTCGTCGCCGGCGTCGACCCGGTAGCCGATCGGGCCGATATCGCCAATATCGTCGGCCGTCCACACCGCTTTTACGCCGGGAAGCGCTCGCGCGGCCTCAAGCCCGATGTGGGTGAGCCGGGCATGGGCGTAGGGCGAGCGGATCACGCGCATCGCGAGCTGATCGGGCAGGCTGATGGCGCTGACGAACCGGCTGCGGCCGGTCAGCAGGGGGCCGCTTTCAAGCCGGGTGAGGGCGCGCCCGAGATGCCGCATCAGACCGTCCGCCGATGTCGTTTCGCCGCCTTCTTCACGGCCCGTCGGATCGCACCATAGCCGGTGCAGCGACACAGATTGGACGTCATCAGCGCATCGAGCGCGTCGTCCTCGATCAACGGATCGTGCTCGAGCGCGGCGGCGGCGAGCATCAGGAAGCCGGGCGTGCAGAAACCGCACTGCACCGCGTCCTCCTCGTCGAACGCCTGCTGCAGCAGATGCAGCGTCCCGCCCTTGGCGAGGCTTTCCACCGTGCGCAGCGAGCGGCCTTGAAGCTGCGGCGCAAACAGGAGGCAGGCACGGACCGGCTCGTCGTCGAGCAATACGGTGCAGCTTCCGCAGATCCCCTGGTCGCAGCCGACCGGCGTGGCGCTCAGGCGCTGGGCGCGCAGCAGGTCGGCCACGGTCTGGCGCGGCTCCACCGAAACTGTGCAGGACGAACCGTTGAGCTGGAAGCTGACGCGTTCGGTCTCACTCATGGGACGCGCCTTCCGTCGGCTGGCAAAGGCCGGCCTGTAGAGTGAGGAATGGGAGGAGGGCGCGTATCATCGGGTCGACTGCTGGAGAGCTCGGAGGACAAGGGCGCGCACCAGGTCGCGGCGATAGAGGGCATCGGCATAGCCGTCTTCCAGCGGATCGACGACATCGGCGGCATATTCGGCGGCCTGAAGGAAGCGCGGCTTGCTCGGCGCCGTGCCTTCCAGCACCGTTTCGACATCTACGAGCCGCCGCGGCACCGCCTCCGCACCGCCGACCGCGATCCGGACACGGGACATGCGGCCCCCTTTCATCTCGTAGATCGCAAGCGCCAGCACGATTGCGAAATCGCCCGTGCGCCGACCGATCTCCGCGAAGCCCCATCGCGTTCCGGCGGCAAGATCGGGAATGGTCACCGCCGTCAGCATTTCGTCCTCTCGGGCCGAGGTCGCCATCATGGCGGAAAAGAAATCGCCGGCCGGCACGGAGCGCGGGCCGTCCGCTGTGCTCTCCAGGGTCAGGTTGGCATCGAGCGCGACCACGGCGAGCGCCCATTCCGAAGCGGGATCGGCGTGGGCCAGGCTACCGCAGAAGGTGCCACGCGAGCGAACCGGCCATGGCCCCACATGTTGCGCCATGGTCGACAGCATCGCGGTTAGCGGGCGGCGTGGCGTGAGGCGCCGTATATCCTGATGGCGCACCAATGGCCCGATTTCCAGTCGGCCGTCCTCCTCTGCGAGCCGGGGAGCATCGCTCAGCCCGTTAATATCGACGAGCATCGCAGGCTGGGCGAGCCGGAAAGCCATGGCCGGCACGAGACTTTGGCCGCCGGCGAGGATTCTGGCGTCCCCACCCGCATCGGCGAGCAGCGCCAGCGCCTCGTCGATCGTGGTGGGGGCCTGATATGAGAAGGCGGCCGGCTTCAAACGCCGAAATCCCCGTTGTCGCTATAATCGGCGGGACCAGATGCGGCCCCCAAAGCCGGTGAAATGGAGCACGAACCGGCCACAGCGGGACCGATTCGCGATCACGCCATCATTTATCAGATTGTGACGGGGTCTGGATCAAACGCAATCAGCTTTGCCGCCATTCAGAAGCCAGAACGGCGTCGGGAGCGTTTCCAGGCGAAACGGAAATCCGTTTAGCAATCGTTTGATGACGTTCAGCTTGTCACGGGTGCGAGGCGCTCGGCGGCTTCCAGCACCAGGGGATCGAGCCCGTCTCCGCCGTTCGCGACATGGGCGAGCAAGGTCTTGCGCATCCGAGGATCCCAGAACTTCTCGATATGATCGGCGATCCCCGCAACTGCCTCGTCGTGGCCATAGGCGGTGAAATAGTCGGCGATCTGGTTGGCCATGCGGGTCAAGTCAGCCGTTTCCATCGGGCTCCTCTCGGGAAACTGTCATCTAATCTATCAGCACGACTCTGCCGTCAGGCCCAGCCGCGGCGAGTTTGATGCCGGCATTGCGCGCGCAATCCAGCGCAAGGGTCGTCGGAGCGGAGACCGATGCGATCAGCGCTGCGCCGGCCGTGGCCGCTTTCAGCACCATCTCGAAACTCGTGCGGCTGGACAGAACGACGAAGCCTTCGACCGGCAACGCATTGTTGCGCGCGCAGGCGCCGATCAGCTTGTCGAGGGCGTTGTGGCGGCCGACATCCTCGCGCGCGAGCCGGACGGCTCCGTCCCGGCCGGCAAGCGCGGCGGCGTGCACGGAGCGGTTCACGCGGTTCATCGGCTGATGGTCTGAGAGATGGGCGAAGGCGGTGGCGATCGCCTCCGGCGCGATCGGCGGCTGGGCGGGGACGGGTCGCGCGGCCCGCACCGCGTCGCCAAGTGCCGTGACGCCGCAGACCCCACACCCGGACCGACCGGCCAGCCCGCGGGTCCGATCGGCACCGGCCGCAAGCGCATCCTCCGGGATTGTCAGCGCGACAACGATGCCGTCGTCGGAGGGAATGATCTGAATTCCCTCAATTGCTCCGGCGTCGTCGACCACGGCTTCCGTCAGCGCAAAGCCGACCGCGAAGTCCTCAAGGTCGTTGGGAGTCGCCATCATGACAGCGAACGACGCCCCGTTGAGGCGGACTTCGATCGGGACTTCTTCCGCGAGCGCCCAGACGCCTTCGCGAACGATGCCGTCGGGGTGCCAGACCCGGGTTTTGACGCGCGCGCCCGCTGCCCGCTCGTTCAGCGGTGCGGGCTCCAGAGGGCGCGCGGGTCGAGGCACGGCGCTATTCCGCCGCTTCGATCGCCGTGATCTCGGAGGCACGCTCCTCATGGGCGCGCTGCCAGTCGGACGGCTGGTTGGAGAGGCTCACCTGCACCGCCGTGACTTTGTATTCGGGACAGTTGGTCGCCCAGTCGGAATTCTCCGTTGTGACCACATTTGCGCCGGTCAGCGGATGGTGGAACGTGGTGTAGACCACGCCCTGTGGCATTCGGTCGGAGATCATGGCTCTCAGGGTCGTGGCGCCCTTGCGCGAGGCCAGCGACACCATCTGCCCATCCTCGATGCCGCGCACGTCGGCGTCATGGGGATGGATTTCCAGGATGTCCTCCGGGTGCCAGACCGAGTTCTCGGTACGCCGGGTCTGGGCGCCGACATTGTACTGGGACAGGATCCGCCCCGTGGTCAGGATCAGCGGATAGAACCGGTTGGTCCGCTCTTCGGTGGCGATGAACTTCGTCAGCGAGAACAGGCCCTTGCCGCGCACGAACTGGCCGGCGTGCATGATCGGGGTGCCCTCCGGCGCCTTGTCGTTGCAGGGCCATTGCAGCGATCCGAGCCGGTCGATCTTATCGAACGAGACACCGTTGAAGGTCGGCGTGACCGCGGCGATCTCGTCCATGATCTCGCTGGCATCATTGTAGTACATGGGATAGCCCATGGCCTCGGCCAGTCGCGCCGTCACCTCCCATTCCTGCATACCGGTCTTCGACGCCATCACCGGACGGACACGGTTGATGCGCCGCTCCGCGTTGGTGAAGGTGCCATCCTTCTCCAGGAACGACGTGCCGGGTAGGAACACGTGGGCGTAGCCCGCCGTCTCGTTCAGGAACAGGTCCTGAATGACGACGCACTCCATCGCCTCCAGGCCGGCGGTGACATGCTGGGTGTCGGGATCGGACTGGGCGATGTCTTCGCCCTGGACAAGAAGCCCCTTGAACGAGCCGTCGAGGGCAGCCGCCAGCATGTTGGGGATGCGCAAGCCTGGTTCGTTATCCAGCGGCACGCCCCAGCGCTCTTCGAACAGGGTGCGCACAGCCTCTTCGCCCACATGGCGATAGCCAGGAAATTCGTGCGGGAATGAGCCCATATCGCACGAGCCCTGCACGTTGTTCTGGCCCCGCAGCGGGTTCACGCCGACGCCGTCTCGGCCGAGATTGCCGGTCGCCATCGCGAGGTTGGCCATAGCCATGACCATGGTCGAACCCTGGCTGTGCTCCGTCACGCCGAGGCCGTAGTAGATCGCCCCGTTTCCGCCGGTGGCGTAGAGACGAGCGGCGGCCCGGATCTCGCCGGCGGGCACACCGGTGACTTCCTCGACCGCTTCCGGGCTGTTTTCCGGCTCGGCGGCGAAGTCCTCCCAACGTGCAAAGGAGGCCGCATCGCAGCGTTCTTCCACGAACGCGCGATTGACCAGCCCTTCGGTCACGATCACGTGCGCGAGCGCGTTCATGATCGCGACGTTGGTGCCCGGCTGAAGCTGAAGATGGTGCGCGGCGCGGATGTGCGGCGAGCGCACCAGGTCAATCCGGCGCGGATCGACCACGATCAGCTTTGCGCCGTCACGCAGGCGCTTCTTCATCCGCGACGCGAATACCGGATGGCCGTCGGTCGGGTTGGCACCGATTACCATCACGACGTCGGACTTCTCGACCGACTTGAAATCCTGGGTGCCGGCAGACGTGCCGAACGCCGTCTTCAGGCCGTAGCCCGTGGGCGAGTGGCAGACCCGGGCGCAGGTGTCGACATTGTTGTTGTGGAAGGCCGCGCGCACCAGCTTCTGGACGACGTAGACCTCTTCGTTGGTGCAGCGCGAGGAGGTGACGGCGCCGATCGCGCCGCGGCCGTATTTCTCCTGGATGCCCTTGAAGCGGTCGACGGTGAACTGGATCGCCTCCTCCCAAGAGACCGGCTGCCACGGCTCGTGGATGCTTTCGCGGACCATCGGCGTGGTGATGCGGTCCTTGTGGGTGGCATAGCCCCAGGCGAAGCGGCCCTTCACGCAGGAGTGGCCCTCGTTGGCGCCGCCATCCTTGTAGGGCACCATGCGGACGACTTCCTCGCCCTTGAGCTCGGCCTTGAACGAGCAGCCCACGCCGCAATAGGCGCAGGTCGTGATCACGGTCCGGTTCGGTACGCCGTGGTCCAGAACCGACTTTTCCTCCAGCGTGGCGGTCGGGCACGCCTGGACGCAGGCGCCGCAGGAGACGCACTCAGACGACAGGAAGTCGTCGAAGGCGGTGCCGGCGGAAACCTTGGAGTCAAAGCCGCGCCCCTCGATGGTCAGCGCGAAGGTGCCCTGGACTTCTTCGCAGGCGCGCACGCAGCGCGAGCAGACGATGCACTTCGAGGGATCGAAGGTGAAGTAGGGGTTGGACTCATCCTTCTCCTGGCCGAGATGGTTGTCGCCTTCGAATCCGTAGCGCACCTCGCGCAGGCCGACATCGCCCGCCATGTCCTGCAATTCGCAGTCGCCGTTGGCGCCGCAGGTCAGGCAGTCGAGCGGGTGATCGGAGATGTAGAGCTCCATCACCCCCTTGCGCAGTTGCTCCAGGCGATGGGTCTGCGTCTTCACCACCATGCCGTCGGCGACCGGCGTGGTGCAGGAGGCCGGCGTGCCCCGGCGGCCTTCGATTTCCACCAGGCAAAGCCTGCAGGAACCGAACGGTTCCAGGCTGTCGGTGGCGCAAAGCTTCGGGATCGAGATGCCGGCGTCGACCGCCGCGCGCATCACGGAGGTGCCCTCGGCGACCTTCACCGTCTGCCCATCGATGGTGACGGTTACGGCGGCGTCGCCCGCCTTTTCCGGGGTGCCGAAATCGGTCTCTTTCAGGAGCGTCATCTTGTCCTCCCTTGAACGGAAGCCCGTCGGGCTACTCGGCCGCTTCGCGCGCGCCGACCCGATCGAAGTCCTCGGGGAAATGTTTGAGCGCACTGGCCACGGGCATCGGCGTGAGGCCGCCCATGGCGCACAGCGACGCGTCGGTCATCAGCGTGCAGAGTTCCTCGATGAGGGCGACGTTGCCCGCCACCTCCTGGCCGGAGAGGATCTTCTCCACGGTCTCGCGGCCGCGCACCGCCCCAATCCGGCAGGGGGTGCACTTGCCACACGATTCCTTTTCGCAGAACTCGAACGCGAAGCGGGCCTGCTCGGCCATGTCGACGGTGTCGTCGAACACCACTATGCCGCCATGGCCCACCATGAATCCGGCTTCGGCAAACGTCTCGTAGTCTTTCGGCAGGCCCATCTGGTCCGCCGGGATATACGCGCCGAGCGGACCGCCGACCTGGACCGCGCGCACCGGCCGGCCGGATCGCGTGCCGCCGCCGAAGTCCTCCACCAGATCTTTCAATGTGATGCCGAAAGCGACTTCCACCAGACCGCCACGGGCGATGTTACCGGCAAGCTGGAACGGCATCGTTCCGCGCGATTTGCCGAAGCCGTACGCCTCATAGGCCTCTGGGCCGTCCGCCAGGATCGACGGCACGGCGGCAAAGGAGAGCACGTTGTTGACGATGGTCGGCTTGCCGAACAGACCTGCGATCGCCGGGATCGGCGGTTTCGCCCGTACCACGCCGCGCTTGCCCTCCAGGCTCTCCAGCATCGCCGACTCTTCGCCGCAGATATACGCGCCGGCACCAACCCGGACATGCAGACGGAAGCTCTTGCCGGAGCCGAGAATATCGTCGCCGAGAAGATGGGCCGCCTCGCACGCCGCAATTGCCTCGCGCATGGTGGCGACGGCGTCGGGATATTCGGAGCGGATGTAGACGTAGCCCGTGTCCGCGCCGACAGCGATTCCAGCAATCGTCATGCCTTCGATCAGATGGAGCGGGTCGCCCTCCATCAGGATCCGGTCGGCAAACGTTCCCGAATCGCCTTCGTCGGCGTTGCAGCAGATATATTTCTGATCGGCATCGGCGGCTGCGACCGTGCGCCACTTGATGCCAGTCGGAAAGCCCGCGCCGCCACGGCCCCGGAGCCCGGAGGCGACAACGTCCTCCACAACCTGGGCGGGGGATTTGGCGAGGGCGGCTTCCAGACCGCGGAACCCACGGGTGGCGCGATACTCGGCGATATCGGTCGGGTCGATCACGCCGCATCGTCCAAAGGTGATCCGGGTCTGGCGGGCGAGATAGGGGATCTCCTCCGTCGGACCGAGGCACAGTGGGTGGTCGCCTGTCTGCGGAAAGCCGGCGTCGAACAGGTCGGCCACGTCGTCCGGGGAGACTGGGCCGAAGGCGATCCGGCCGGCATCTGTCACGACTTCGACCAGCGGTTCCAGATAAAGCAGGCCGCGGGTGCCCGTGCGCTTCAGCACAACATCGATGCCGCGCGCGGCAGCTTCCTCGGCAATCCGACCGGCGACGTCGTCGGCGCCGACGGAACGGGCGGCTGCGTCCTTGGCGACGGTGATGGTGATCGGCGCGCTCATGGCGTTACTCCGCCGCTTCCGAAGTGGTGGACCTGAGATCGGCCGTGATCCGGTTAAGCCGGTCGGCGGTCATCCGGCCGTAGAGCCGGCCGTCGATCTCCGCCGCTGGGCCGAGCGCACAGTTGCCGAGACAGAATACCTCTTCGAGCGTGATCGATCCGTCCGCGGTCGTCTGCCCGGGTTCGACCTCGTAGGAAGCACACGCATGGCGCACCAGCGCATGCGCACCGACCGCCTGACACGCCTCTGCCCGGCAAAGCCGCACCACGTGGCGGCCGACAGGGGCAGTATGGAAATCATGATAGAAGGTGATCACGCCATGAACTTCGGCGCGTGAGAGATTGAGCGCGTGGGCGAGAGTGGCGGCCGCATCGTCCGGCACGTAGCCAAACCGCGCCTGCACTGCGTGAAGGATTTCGATCAGCGCGTCCGGGCGGTTCCCGTGCGCCTCGCACAGGGTCGCATAGTCCGAGGCCCGCTCTGCGATGTCCAAAACGGACGTTGCTTCGCTCTTCGACCGATCGCGGCCGTCCGACGAGCCCGACATGTGTTTCCTCCAATGGTCGTTCGCCGAAGCCGTTGCGGCTTCGGGCGAGCCGCTTAGGGACTACTCCGGTCTTTTAACTAGGCTTTCTTATTGTCTGGAAAAGTTCAAATCGATTCTGCGCATCATTCCATAGGGGCCGTCTATCGAGCGCCGCGACGCGAGGCGCGTTCCCCGCTATACCGGACCTTGGCGTCATGGCGGGAATGGTGCTTCACTAGTCCTGCCGACGATTCTGGAAACCGTCCAACATGTTATCGGATCTGGGTTATGCCTTGGCGCAGGGGAGCGTCTACTACGGGGTAATGCTAGCCCTATTCCGTTTCCGTGGGCGGCTGGGACTCGGCACGTTTCTGTCGGCGCTGTGTGCGCTGACATTCGCGGAGAACTATCTCGCGATCACCGTATTCGTGGGCCTGGGGCCGTTTACCTACACCCCCGGATCGGTCGTCCTGTTCACCGGCAAACTGCTGCTGTTGCTGCTCGTCTACATCCGCGAGGACGCGGAAGTTGTTCGCCAGCCGATCTATGGGCTCCTGATCGGCAATCTGGTGATCATCGCCGTCGTGCTTCTGATCAGCTATCAGACGCGGATCGGAACGAGCGGGGCTGGAACCGCGATCGACGTCGTCGCGGAATCGACCTGGCTGTCGGTGTGGGGGACCCTTCTCCTGTTCGTCGACAGCATCGCGATGATCTTGATCTACGAGCGCCTAGCGCGAATCCATTGGATCGGCCTGTTCGCGCGAATCTGGCTGAGCGTGATCCTGGTTCTCGCCTTCGATCAGTTCGCCTTCTTCTCCATGCTCTACGCCACGTTCGGGGTGCCCCTTACGGCCGGATTCGGCGGGTTCGTGGGAAAGCTCGTTGCCTCCGGGCTCTTCGGGCTCATCCTCTGGGTCTATCTCCGATGGGCGGAGGGGCTGATGGACGCCAACGAAGTTCCCAATCGGCTTCGGGACGTGTTCGATGTCCTGACCTATCGCCAGCGTTTCGAAGCATTGAACGAAGCCGCCCAGATCGATGTCCTGACCAAGGCCCGCAATCGCCGAGCGCTGGAGGAGGAGGGGCCAAGGCTGGTTGCGTCCGCAACCGTGCAGGGCGTTCCCTTGACCCTGTTCATGATCGATATCGACGGCTTCAAACAGGTCAACGACAAGTTCGGCCATACCGCAGGCGACACGCTCTTGCAGCAGCTCGTCGAGAGTCTGCGAGGAGCGGTGCGCCAGAACGATCCGATCTTTCGCTATGGCGGCGACGAATTCGTGATCATCGTCTCCGGTGCGGATGAGACGGCGGCGACACGGATGGCCGATGCCATTCGCAACACAGTGCGCGCCATCACGCTGGACGGAGACGCCTCGCCCTTGTCCGTCAGTGTCGGATCCGCGACCGCGCCGACGGAAGGCAACAATCTGCGCGCCTTGCTCGATGCCGCCGACCGGTCGATGTATGCGAGCCGCAAGGGCGGAAGTCCTCTTGCCGCGCAGTGACTCTGTCTTCCATGCCCGATTTCGCGTTCGATTGAAGCGATCTGCTGCACGTGCTTGCGCTTGCGCGAAGCCAAGCGGAGAGTTGGAAAAATTTTCCGTTCTTCGGTTTCGAGCACGAAGCGAATAGTCCGCCTCACCTGAGGCTCGCGTCTTTCCCCGTCCGCTCCGTGTATCACGAAGGGCAAGTTCCCCATTTCCGATTGGCGCTGTAATAATGAACGCCGATCGATTTTATGAAACCGGGGAATTGCTTGCCCCTGATAGGCGGGGCCGATCAAGAGATAGAAAATTTCTATTTTGTATTGAGGGCCGACGCGCGTTCGATAGGCGGTACGCGCACCGAGTCTTGTCCCAAGTTTGGGCGGCGAAACGGCCGTCGGGTCAAGCAATAACCAAAGCGGCACAAAGCCGCGGCTGCGCGCGAAGGGATGAAATTTCCGTCGCCGAGCCGGTTGCGAGCCGGTTCGCCAACATGGGGAGG
The DNA here is from genome assembly GCF_040750475.1 of Amorphus sp. 3PC139-8. Classification (NCBI taxonomy): domain Bacteria; kingdom Pseudomonadati; phylum Pseudomonadota; class Alphaproteobacteria; order Hyphomicrobiales; family Amorphaceae; genus Amorphus; species Amorphus sp. 3PC139-8. The sequence goes on from NZ_JABJVY010000015.1 coordinate 12,210, forward strand.
GAGCGCCGCTCATGGCCATACCGCGATTTCTACTGAAGGAATCGATCGTCGCCCGCGAAGGTTTCAGCCGATGGTGGGTGCCGCCGGCGTCGATCGCGATCCATTTGTGTATTGGCTCCGTCTATGCCTGGAGCATCTTCAATCCAGCCTTGATCCGGGAGTTCGGCGTCGTCGCGCCCGCGCCGGGCGATTGGTCGCTCGGCTCCGTGGTGTGGATCTTTTCTGTTGCGATCGTCTTTCTCGGCCTGTGCGCCGCCCTTGCCGGCAAATGGCTGGAAGAGGTCGGTCCGCGTTGCGTCGGCGTGACGGCGGCATTCTGCTGGGGCGGCGGTTTCGTCGTCGGGTCCATCGGGATCGTCACGCACCAGCTCTGGCTCGTCTATCTGGGCTACGGCGTGATCGGTGGCTGCGGCCTCGGCCTCGGCTATGTTTCGCCGGTGTCGACCTTGATCCGTTGGTTCCCAGACCGGCGCGGCATGGCGACCGGCATGGCCATTATGGGCTTCGGCGGTGGCGCCATGATCGGCGCGCCTTTGATCGATTGGCTTTTGCACCTCTACTACGTCGCCCCGACCTATCTTGGGCCGGCGGCCGATGTCGCGCTCACGACCCAGGGCGGTGCGCAGTTTGCTGACGTGAACGGCACGGCGACGGAAGTGGTGCTGGTCACGGCGGCGGACGTTCCGCGCATGATCGTGCCGGGGCCGGAGGGCGTTTACGTCGTCGGGACCGGGAATACCGGTGCGGCGATGACCTTCCTCACGCTCGGCATCGGATATTTCGTGGTGATGATGGTCGCCTCGTTCATCTACCGGGTGCCCCGCGAGGGCTGGAAGCCGGCCGGGTGGGCCCCGCCCAGCGAGGCGGAATCGAGCCGGCGCATGATCACCTCCGGCAACGTCCACATCGACCAGGCTTTGAAGACGCCCCAATTCTGGCAGCTCTGGGTCATGCTCTGCTTCAACGTGACCGCCGGCATCGGCGTGATCGGCGTTGCCAAGACCATGATGACGGAGATTTTCGGGAGTACCTTGCCGGGCATCGTGGACGGAGCGTTCGCGGCAACCTACGTGTTGATGATCTCGGTCTTCAATATGTGCGGCCGTTTCTTCTGGGCCAGCATCTCCGACTATATCGGCCGCAAGAACACCTATCACTGCTTCTTCGTGCTCGGAACGATCCTCTATCTGTCGATTCCGTTCACGGCGCAGGCCGTCAGCGCCAACCCGGCGGTGATGTGGCTGGTGATGTTCTACGCCGCCACGATGGTCATCTTCACCATGTATGGTGGCGGGTTCGCCACGATCCCCGCCTATCTGGCAGACGTCTTCGGCACCAAATATGTCGGTGGCATCCATGGTCGACTTCTGACGGCGTGGAGTGCGGCCGGCGTCTTGGGTCCGTTCGCCATCACCTACCTTCGGGAGATGTCGATCAACAACGCGATCCAGAATCTGGCGCCGAAAGTCGATCCGGCGGCGTTCCAGGAGCGGTTCGGGGCCGGGCTCGATCAACTCGATCAGCTCGTCGCCGCCAACACGGTGACGGTCGGTCGCTTGTTGGAGATCGCGCCAGCTGGAACGGTCGATCCGACCCCCAGCCTCTACAACACGACCATGTACTGCATGGCCGGGCTGCTGGTGATCGCCTTCTTCGCCAACCTGTTCCTGAAGCCCGTGAAGCCGCATCACTTCATGGAGACGGAGCCGGAGCGTGAAGAGGAGCGTCACCAGGCGGACGTCGCGTCCGTCCGGGGCGCTCCGGCCGAATAGGCCGTTCGAACCCGTCACGACAGGGTCCCGCTTCGGCGGGATCCCTTTGGACGGCGCCCGCAATCCCCGGTGGGCGCCGTTTCTTTTATTTGCTGGTCGCGGAAGCCGCGGTGGCCAAGGTTGCGGGGGCGGCGGTCGCTTCGCCCGCCGCAAGTGCGATGCGATAGACCGATTCCACCACCGGCGGCAGCGGATCGCGGTCCGGAACGATCAGCCCAACGGCATGATCGACAAGCGGATCGACGAGTTTGAGAGCCGTGATGCCGGGCAGGGGGCCGAAGGCTTCCAGCGATAGTTCGGGCAGGACCGCGGCGAGCTGTCCGTCGCGGACATGGGTGACCATGGCAATGATTGAGTTGGTCTCGATGCGGGAGGTCGGGCTCGCGCCAGCCGCCAGGAATGCGGCGTTCACAATCCGGCGATTCTGCATATCCGGCGTCAGGAGCGCGAGCGGAAATTCCGCAGCGCGTGCCCAGGTCACCTGGTGTTCGTGAGCGAGCGGATGGTCGAGTGGCGTGATGAGACGGAAGCGCTCGCGGTAGAGCGGGGCCGTGCGGACCTGGTCGATCGGCTCGTTATCGAGATAGGTGATGCCGGCATCGAGCTCGAAATTCTCCAGGCCGAGCCGAATTTCCTCCGACGACATGGACAGAAGCGTGAAGCCGATGCCGGGGAAGGTTTCGCCGATCCGTCGGGTGAGTAGGGCGACGCGGGGCAGGGCGGACGGGATCACGCCCAAGGTGACGCGCCCGGTGAGCTCGCCTTTCATGCGGCTCAAATCCTGCTGCATCGCCTCCCAGTCTTCCAGGATCGATGCGGCCCGCTTAACGATCTGCTCGCCTTCCGGCGTGAGGCCATGGAAGCGGTGGCCGCGCTTCACGATCGGGATGCCGAGCTCTTCTTCGAGCTGGCGGATGCGGCCGGAAAGCGTGGGTTGCGTCACCCCGCACAGGGCGGCGGCTCGAGTAAAATGTTTCTCCCGCGCGAGCACGACCAGATAGCTAAGCTGACGAATGTCCACGTGTGCGCCCCTAGGTCATGAACTCATAAGTCCGGACGTTCCGGCCGGACGTGATTTTGTCGAATGTTAGGAGTAAGCGCGGGAACTCCGGAAGGTTGATCCGTTCCGGCCTCATGGAGGAGCACGATCTTGCGACGCAGAAACTGGTCAAAGCGATCTGCTCGCACTGGGAGGAGCTCCCCGGCCGTCGTGGCTTTTCTGGGACTTCTTTGCTGTTTCAGGCGCCGGAGCGTGTGCATCTATGAGCCCATGACCTGAGCATGTCCTGTTCAAATCGAGTCAATCCGAGCAGAAAATGCTTAACCTGTTAAATCTTTAGTCCTTTCGTCTCGATCAGGCACTTTCGCCTGTTCGGAAAAGGCGTCAGATCACGAAACATGATAGGTTTAAATCCTGCTCGACACTGACGGTGAGCTCGGATCTGCATGCCTGCCACGTGCTATCGGCAGCCCAAGGAGGGATTTCCACTATAGATTTTGTCTATTTTGTGATTCGCGTCAAAGGTGCGCGGCAAGGCGGTCCACTCGCATAAGGCTCCGCATCACCTTCCGCCGCCGGTGGTCATGCGGGAAAACACCCCGTCGCGCCGGATCAGGCCATGATAAAGCGCGGCCGCGACATGCATCGCAATCGCCGCGATCATGACGAAACCGATGATGACGTGGGCGGTCGAAAGCCGTTCGAACAGCGCCTGATCTTTGGCGATCGCCGGCGGTAGGTCGACCAGCCAGAAAAAGGTCACGGGACCGCCGAACGCCGATTTGGTGAAATAGCCAAGCAGCGGATTGACCAGCAAGATCGCGTAGAGCAGCGCGTGGTTGGCGACTGCCAGACGTTGTTGCCAGCCGGGAATGTCCTCCGGCAGCGGCAACGGCGGATTGGAAAAGCGCATACCGATTCGGATAAGAACCAGCGGAAACACCAGGACGCCCAGCGACCAGTGCAGGACGTAGAGTCGGTTCATCCAGGGGCCCGGCGCAACGTTGTTCATGCCGATCGCGGCGGCGAGCAGCACGATCACGGCTGCCGCCATGATCCAATGCAGCGCTCTGTGCGCGGGCGAATAGCAGGGTGGCAGGGTGGGGCTTTCCATGGCGTCGCGTTCTCCCTGCTCAAGCGCTTCCAGGTGAAGGAAAAACCGGTTCGCCGTCCGCAAACACATTCGAACGATAAGTTAGAGTTGCTCCACTATTCTATGGAAAGCGCAAAGGGTCCAGCCGCCGCGTCTCGCTCGGGCCCCTTGACCGTGTTTGGTAACCGTATCGGGGCTCAGTCCCGCCCCGCCGATTTGACCGCCACGGGTGTAGGTTCGTCGCCGCCGGCAATCTGATCCAGAAGGTGACCGGCTCGCGCGGCCTTTGCTTCCAGATAGCGCCGGTTGTCCGGGGTGACCGGGGCAAGCACCGGAATCCGACCACAAACGTTGATGCCGGCGTGGCGCAGGGCGTCGATCTTGGTCGGATTGTTGGTCAGAAGCACGATCTGATCCCAGCCGAGTTCCGCGATCATCCGTCCTGCGGCGGCATAATCCCGCTCGTCTTCGTGATAGCCGAGCGCGGTGTTGGCATCGACGGTGTCCAGGCCGAGATCCTGCAGATTGTAGGCCCTGAGCTTGTTGGCGAGTCCGAGTCCGCGGCCTTCCTGGTCCAGATAGAGCACGCAGCCGCCGCCGAGCTGATCGATCCGCTCGATCGCGAGCCGAAGCTGATCGCCGCAGTCGCACCGCCGCGATCCGAAGATGTCGCCGGTGGCGCATGCCGAATGGACGCGCACGCGCAGCGACTGGTTCGGATCCGGATTTCCGATCATCACCGCGACCGCCGTACCGCCCATCATGTCGCGGAACACGATGAAGCGGCTTTCGATGCCGCCGCGCAAGGGCACTGGCGCCTCGGCGACGATCTTCAGGGTTTGGGCGACCTCGGCGCGGTAGTTCAGCGCTGCGCCGGCCTCCACGGCGATCGGCGCGTCGGGCGCTTCCAAGACGCCGCCGCGAACCGGTGCGGCCACCAAAGCGGGCAACAGCTCGGCGCATTTAGTGATCTCGAGGGCGGCTTTCGCTGCCTCGCCGCCGGGTGCCGTGGTGTGGCCCAGACGAACTTCGGAACCGGAGGCGATGGTCAGATAGTCTTCCGGCGTTGCCTCGGTGGGGGTGGTCACCGCGGTCGCCTCATAGGGGGTCAGACCGATCGCCTTGGCGCGCAGGTCGGTGACAAGCAAAACCGGCGTTGCAGCCGCAATTCGGATGCGAAAGTCGTCGAGGGTGGCCTGGTCGAGCCCGTCGACCGGCAGAACGGCAATCGTTTCGTCGGCCGCGGCGACCACCAGTGGCCGCCCGGCGCGGAGATCGGCGCAACCGCGATGGATCCGGATGAGGGCGTCGGTATCGCCGGTGGCAGGAGATATCATGGGACCTTCTTGCTGCGCCAAGGTATCGACGCGTTCGGCCGCGCTGGCGGGGCCAACGTTCGGATGGCCGTGACGCTGATGGTGTGTCAATACCGTACTCCTCCAGTTTTGTCGCACGTCGATGCCCTGCGATCTAAACAAGGTAACCCGTGAGCACCGAATTCGTGCCGTGCCGAACCGACGCCGACGAGTGGCGAGCCGTCCTGGCGGCCGCTCGTCAGGGCCACGCGCTGCCGCCGGACTGGTGCGCCCTTTACGGGCCGATCGCCGCGGGCGCGGGCCAGGACCCGTTCGTGCTCGCCCAGCTCGGCCAATCCCTGGACGGCCGTATCGCCACGTCGACCGGCCGGTCGCGTTACATAAATGGCGAGGCGTGTCTCGTTCATCTTCACCGGCTACGGGCTCTTGTCGATATCGTGATCGTTGGTATCGGTACGGTGACGGCCGACGATCCGCGTCTCACGGTGCGTCTTGTCGAAGGGGAAAGCCCCGCCCGCGCCGTGATCGATCCGAGAGGGCGCATCCCGCGCGATGCGAAGCTCCTGACCGATCCCACCACCGACCTCGTCGTGGTTACGAGCGAGACCGCCGAATTGGATCTGCCTGGTTTCGTAAATGTGGTCCGCCTGCCTACGGATGATAAGGGTCGGCTGGATCCGCATGCGATCCGTGAACGGTTGGGCGTCCTTGGCTATCGTCGCCAATTGGTCGAGGGGGGCGCGGCCACCGTGTCCGCCTTTCTCGATGCCGGATGTCTGGATCGGCTGCACCTCTTGGTGGCGCCGATGATCATCGGGGCGGGCCGTCAGGGCCTTTCACTCGCGCCCACGGATCGGCTCGACGCCGTGCATCGGCCAGCCACCACGCTGCACCGACTGGGAGACGAGGTGGTATTCGACTGCGACTTTTCAGGCCTGGAGACGACCGCATGAGCGGACGGTTCCAGGGAGCCTAATTGGGTCTAGCGAATAGGTCGATATGGCCGACGCGCAGCGTCAATTCGCCGGCCGCGACCGCATCCAACCTGGCTTTGCGCCAAGCGCCCAGATCCGGCGGGGCGATCAGCCCGGTTTCGGCGACGGCATCCACCCAGCCGGTGAGGAGAGCGTTAGCGAGCTCGGGTTCCTTGTCGTCGATCAGCCAGTCGGACCGGCCGACTTCGACGCTGAATCCGGCGGCCTTGAGTTTTTCGGGAACGAGCAGAGCGGCATCCGGACCAAGGGCGGGGCCGAAGCCCTTGTCGCGATGCTGGTGCTGGTTGAGCGCTTCGGTGATCGGCTCGTCCAGCGGATCGCCGGGCGTTAAGGTCGTGCTGCCATCGTAGGTAAGGGCGGCGTAGAAGGGCACACCCCGCGCGCCCAGCTCGCCGATCAGACGCTCGAGCCAGCTTTCCGAAACGAGATCGAGGAGGGCGGAGCAGGTGACCAGATCCGCCGGCGCCTCGATGGCCTGCTCCAGCGCTCGGTCCAGATCGAGACAACGCGCTTCCAGTCGCTCCTGCGGCAGCGTCCAGGAGGCGAGCGACAGCAGCGCCGCGTCGTTGTCCACCAGCCGCCAGCGAGCGTCCTCCGGCAGATGAGGGGCGAGCGCCTTTACCGTTGCGCCGGCTCCCGCACCAAGATCGACGACGTTGATCGGGACCTTCCCCGCGAAAGCCGCTGCGACGTGGGCGACCAGGATCCGATTGCGGGCCCGAAGGTCGGCCGGTTCGCGCAGCTTCAGCCAGTCGCTGGAAAAGGTCATGAGTTCAATCCTTCGATCACGGTGGCGATCGTCCGCGCCGTTTCCGCCCAGTGGGGAAGGTCTTGTGCCGCAATTCGTGCGCTTTCGCCAAGCCTGGTTCGAAGCGCAGAGCTTTCCAGAACGTGGCGCACCGCCGTCGACAGCGCCTCCGCATCGTCCGGTGCGACCTTGAGGCCCACCTCATCGGGAATCGTGTCGACCAGTGCTCCCCCGGTGGTTCCGACGATCGGAAGTCCGTGGGCGATCGCTTCGCTCGCCACCATTCCGTAGCCCTCATAGCGCGAGGAGATGACGAAGAGATTGGCGTCCATATAGCGCGTCGCGAGTACTGCGGCGTCGAGCCGGCCGGCAAGCTGGATGCGATCTGCAAGGCCGTGGGCCTCGATCCGGCGCACAAGATCGGCGGCAATCGTCGGATCGCGCTCCGGGTCGCCCACGATCTCCGCCGTCCAGGTGAGATCTTGTAGCCCGGCCAGGGCGTCGACGAGCACGTCATAGCCTTTGCGATGAACCAGGGCGCCGACGGAAAGGAGACGGGGCGGATCTGCGGTCAGTGGCGCGAAGGCTCTCGGCCGATCGACCCCCGGCGGCGCAACGGTCAGGCGGGACCGGTCGACGCCATAGTGCTCGGCCAAAACGGATGCAGTCGCATCGCTGGTGGCGACCACATGCCGGCAAGCGGCAAGCGCGTGGCGCTCGCTCGTTTCCAGCGCCTGGATGCGCTCGCGCGTCAGGTCGGTTTCCAGCGCAAGGGGATGGTGGATCAGCGCGACGACCGGGGCGCGGCGGGCAAGCTCGGCGATTTCGTGCGGCAGGACGCCCAGGGCGAGGCCATCCACCATCGTCGGCTGTCCGTCGTCGATCGTGGCGAATGCGGCGCTGGTTTGCGCGCGGGCGTCGGCATCGGGTTTCGGAAAGCCGTCCGCCAAGGCGAGATGCGTCACCCGATGTCCAAGTGCCTTCAGCCCATCGATGACGCGTCGATCGTAACCGTACCCACCCGAAGCTGTGTCGAGCGGGCCGGGGATTGCGAAAACGAGCGTGCTCACGCCGCGATCGGCGCCTCGTACCAGGCGCGCGCAACATGGGATTCGGAGATCGTTACCCGCACCGATGCGATTTCAGCGGCCGGCCGGCCAAGCTCGTCGGCGCGAACGGCTGCAGCCACCTGTTCGAAGATGTGGCGGGTCAGGACTTCGGTGGTCGTGTTCTGGCCGGCAAACTCCGGCAGTTCGTCCAGGTTTTTGTAGTTCAGAGGCGCGAGGACCGCCTTTAGGGTCTCGTGGGCACGGCCGATATCGATCACGATGCCGTTGGCATCCAGACTTTCGGCGAGAAAGGCGACGTCGATCACGAAGGTCGCGCCGTGCAGTGCCTGGGCGGGTCCGAACACGTCGCCTTTGAAGGAGTGGGCGATCATAATGTGGTCGCGGACTTCGACGGCGTGCACGGGCGTGTCTCCTGGCAAAATGTCTTGAGCAATCTCAGATGTCGGTCGCAGCCGGATAGCGCAAGAGCGGACACAGCATTCCGCGCTCGGCGGAAAAGACCTCCCCGAGACGCTCGGGGCTGTCGGCGAATGCGATTGCCGGCTCAAGCAGGCGATCCAGCGCCGGGTCGCCCAGGAGATCGAGCGCCTTGGCAAGCCGGCGTTTCGTGCTCCAACGGGCTCGCCGAGAGGGCGCCACCGCACCCACCTGGCTGGAGCGAAGCGTAAGGCGCTTGGAGTGGAACACGCCGCCGAGCGAGGCGAGTACCGGCTTGGTCCCGTACCAGGAGAGTTCCACCACGGTTGCCTCGAAATCGGCGAGCCGCAGTGCGGTGTCGAAGCCGACCCCGGAGGCGGAGGTGTGAAACACGAGATCATAGGCGCCATCGGCCTCGCTCGGATGACCGAAGGCGGCGCCGAACGCGGTCGCGATTGGACCGCGCGCCGGATTGATGTCCAGCACCGTCACTTCGGTGCCGGGTGTGCGGGCGGCCAGATAGGCGACCAGCAGCCCGACCACGCCGCCGCCCACGATCGCGACTTTGTCTCCGGCGGAGAGTCCGCCGTCCCAGATGCCGTTTAGCGCCGTCTCCATATTTGCGGCGAGCACGGCCCGTTCGCTGGGCACGGTCTCGGGGATTGCCACGGCTGCATCGGCTGGAACGTCGAAAAGATCCTGGTGCGGGTGAAGCGCAAACACACGGCTCTTCACACACCACGCCGGTCCGGCTTCGACACGGCCGACTGCGGCGTAGCCGTATTTTACCGGGAAGGGGAAATCGCCCGCCTGAAAGGGTGCGCGCATGCGATCGATTTCGCTCTCCGGGACCTCGCCGCGAAAGACGAGGCCCTCAGTACCGCGGCTGATCGCACTGGCAAGCGTCCGCACCCGGACATGATCCGATGCAAGCGGTCCGAGCGTAGTATCCCGTAATTCCGCTTGTCCCGGGGCGAGATACCAGAGCGCTCGGGCGGCGGTGTCTTCGGTCGAGTTCATTGGGTCAGGGCCTGATTGGGTTCGGCTCGCAGAGACGTGATGAACCTTGACCGTCCGGAAATCTTCATTTGCCGGATTCTCGGTGTTGATGCATCGCGATAGCATTCCAGCAGGCCAATGGCTTGCTAATGTTGCGAAGGCCCTAACACGGGGCGGGCGAGGGACAAAGCGAGGGCTCTATGAACGGTTCGTCCACTCAGGTGGTGACGGACACTGCGAAGGAACGGGCAGTGCAGGGGCGCCGGCGCCTGTTTGGGGCAGCGGTTTCACTGACAGTCGGCGCCTTGTTCGTGCTGATGACGGTGACGTTGTCGCCGGGCGGCTATGATGTGCCGGACCTTGTTCTGATTGCCTTCTTTGCGTTGACGCTGCCTTACACAGTCGTGGGCTTCTGGAACGCGGTGGTCGGCCTCGTCGTGATGCGGTTTGCGCGCGATCCGCTCGCCGCCACGGCGCCCGCCGTTGCTGCGGATGACCCAGCGCGTTCGATCGAGGCGCACACGGCGCTTCTCGTCTGCATTCGCAACGAAGATGTCGCTCCCGTCGTCCGCAACGTGACGGCGATGATCGAGGGGCTGGTCGATGCCGACGTGGCGGAGCGGTTCGACGTCTATGTGCTCAGCGATTCCAACTGGCTCGACGTGATTGTGGAAGAAGAGTCGGCGATCGAAAGCCTCCGCCATCGCTGGCAGGACAGGATCCGGATCGTCTATCGCCGGCGAGCCGATAATCCCGGTTTCAAGGCAGGCAATATCCGGGACTTCTGCGAGACCTGGGGGGATGATTACGCCTTCGCGATCGTGCTCGACGCCGACAGCTACATGTCGGCGGCCGCGCTCAAGCGGCTCGTGCGGGTGATGGAAGCGAATCCGCAAATCGGCATTTTGCAGAGCCTGGTGACCGGTCTGCCGACCACCAGCTTCTTTGCTCGCATGTTCCAGTTCGGCATGCGGCTCGGGATGCGATCGCATACGCTGGGAGCCGCCTGGTGGCAGGCCGATTGCGGGCCTTATTGGGGCCATAACGCGATCCTGCGGCTTGAGCCGTTCCGGGCATATTGCGAGCTTCCGAAACTGCCCGGACGCCCGCCGTTGGGCGGTGACGTGCTGAGCCACGATCAGGTCGAGGCGGTGCTGATGCGACGGGCCGGTTACGAGGTCCGCGTCATTCCCGAAGAGTTCGAGAGCTACGAGGAAAACCCGCCGACGCTGATGGAATTCCTGCGCCGGGACCTGCGCTGGTGCCAGGGCAACATGCAGTATGGCCGGCTGATCGGCTTGCCGGGCCTCAAGCTCGTCAGCCGCATTCAACTCGTGCTCGCGATGCTGATGTTCCTGGGGTCTGCCGCTTGGATCGGCTTTATGGTGGCGACGGCCATGATCGTGGTGTTCGCCACCGAGCCGGCAGTCCTGTTCCGGCCCGACACCGGGCTCGCCATGCTGGTCACTATCCTGACCATGGTATTCGCGCCGAAGCTCGCCTCCATCGTCGACGTTTTGACCCGCTTACGGGCTCGGCAGAGTTTCGGTGGGACGATGCGGCTGCTGGCTAGCGTAGTCGGAGAGGTTCTGTTCTTCATGCTCATCGCCCCAATCGCCGCGCTGGCACACACGCTGTTCCTCCTCGGCCTGCCGTTCGGCCGCACCATTGGCTGGAGCGCCCAGCGGCGTTCGGGCCATGGTGTGCCGCTGCTGGTCGCGCTGCGCCGGCTTTGGCCGCAGACAGCGCTGGGGATAGCCGGTGCGATCGGGTTCGCCGGAGTGTCGACGGGTGCGCTGATCGCAGCTGCGCCCGTCGTCACCGGGCTCGCGCTCGCCGTGCCGTTTGCCGTCATTACTGCCTGGCCGAGGCTCGGCCGGTTCGCGGTCCGCGTCCGGCTCTGGCAGATCCCGGAGGAGGGCGAGCGGCCGGCGGCCCTTGCGCCGCTGGCGCTGCCGGCACTGGCGCCGCATCCGGCGACGGACATGGTCGATGCGCCGATCGCCGCCGTGTCCGAGCCGGCCAATGGCTGATCTCTCGGGCGAACCCACGAGGAGAGGAGACGGCGCGCATGAGGCGTATCCGATGACGTCGACCCTCAAGAAGCTGCCGAAGCGGTTCCTTCCGGCGCTGGCTCTGGCTTTCGCGATTGGGCTGCTGGCCTCAAACGCCGGTTACGCCCGCGATTCATGCGGTGAATTCTCCGCTTGCCCTGTCGAGGGGGGCGATTACCGCGTTCATGTGCCCGCCGACTGGGATGGCGAGAGCCAAATTCCGGCGCTCGTCTATTTCCACGGCTGGAAGGGATCGGCCGACAGCGTGATGTGGAACGAAGGGCTGACGAAGGCCGCCGACGATCTCGGCGTGCTGCTGGTCGCTCCGAACGGTCAGGGCAAGAGCTGGTCGTTTCCGGGATCGCCTTCCCACCATCGCGATGAGATCGCCTTCGTGGCGCACGTACTCGACGATGTCGAGGCGCGCTACCCGATCGCCCCCGACCGAACCGTTGCGGCCGGGTTCTCAATGGGCGCCTCGATGGCTTGGTTCACGGCCTGCTATCTCGGCGATCGCTTTGACGGCTTCATTCCTGTCGCCGGCGCCTATTGGAACCCGATCCCGACCGATTGCCCGTCGCCGGTGCCGAACCTGATCCAGATCCACGGTACTAGCGACACGGTCGTTCCGATGGAGGGCCGGCCGATCGGCGACAGCTCTCGCCAATCCGACGTCATGGAAAGCCTTACGACCTGGCGCAAGCGGGCCGGCTGTGCGGCGCAGCCTTTGCCGGCCGAACTCGGAGATCTCGCTTGCGAGCGCTGGCAGAGTTGCGGCGGCAAGCGGCTGGAGCTTTGCACCCATAGCGGTGGCCACGAAATCGAGCCGGGCTGGATCGAGGACGCCTATCGGGCGCTTCAGGCTTCGCACTGACTTCGGCTTGTGCGGAGGGTCGCCGTGTGCGATCTCCAGACAATTGTTTCCCACCAAGGATTGGCCATGACACCCCCCGAGCAGGAGGCTTCCGCAACGTCCGCTCCGACCGGCGCGCTCGCCGATTTGAAGGTCATCGACTTGAGCCGGATCCTCGCCGGCCCGACTGCTGGCCAGCTTCTGGGCGATCTCGGCGCCGACGTGATCAAGGTGGAGCGACCGGGTGTCGGCGATGACACCCGTGGCTGGGGGCCGCCCTTCTTGAAGGATCAATCGGGAACCGACACGCGCGAAAGCGCTTACTATCTCTGCGCCAATCGCAACAAGCGTTCCATTGCGATCGATCTCTCCACCAGCCGAGGCCAGGAGATCGTGCAGCGCCTGGTGGCGGATGCCGACATCGTACTGGAGAACTACAAGGTCGGTCAGCTCGCCCGCTACGGGCTCGACTATCAAAGCCTGTCGGCGATCAATCCGCGCCTGATCTATTGCTCCGTCACCGGCTTCGGCCAGACCGGACCGTTCGCGGCCGGGGCGGGCTATGATTTCATGGTGCAGGGGATGGCCGGTACCATGAGCGTGACCGGGTTTCCGGACGACGAGGGTGGACGCCCGACCAAGGTCGGCGTTGCCATGGCGGACGTGATGACCGGCATGTATGCGGCGAATGCGGTGCTGGCGGCCGTTCATGCCCGCACGCTCACCGGGCGCGGCCAACATATCGATCTCGCGCTGTTCGATTCCCAGATCGCCGCGTTGATCAACCAGGGTCTGGCTTACCTGACCGACGGACGTGTCCCCGGCCGGCTCGGTAACGCGCATCCGACCATCGTGCCCTATCAGACCTTTCCGGCCAGCGACGGCGACTTCATTCTCGCCGTCGGCAATGACGGTCAGTTTCGCAAGTTCTGTGCTGTCGCGGGGCGCGAGGAGCTTGCCGACGATCCGCGCTTCGCCACCAACACGGCACGAGTGACCAACCGGAGCGAGCTGATCCCGATCATCGAGGCCATGACTCGCACCCGCATTCGCCAGGCATGGATCGATGATCTGAAGGCCGTCGGTGTGCCGTGCGGATCGATCAACGATGTCTCGGAGGTGTTTTCCCATCCCCAGGCGATCCATCGCGGCGCCCGGGTGACGATGCCACATCCGACCTCCGCCACCGGTTCGGTGGATCTGATCGGCAATCCGATCAAGTTCAGCGACACGCCGGTGAGCTACCGTTACGCACCGCCCCGGCTCGGCGAACATACCCGCGATGTCCTTACCGAAGCGCTTGGGCTTTCCGACGTGGAAATCGATGGGCTCGCCGAAGCCGGTATCGTCGGGCTCGGCACATGACGACCGGCGCGGAACTGATTGCCGCCAAGCTTGCCGCCATCGGTTGCCGCTCGGCCTTCGGAATTCCGGGGGGCGAAGTGCTTGCCCTTGTCGATGCGCTCGATCGGGCCGGCGTCCGGTTCGTCCTGACCAAGCATGAAACGCCCGCCGGCTTCTTCGCCGAAGGCGGCTGGCATGCGACAGGGGTACCCGGCATCCTCGTCGCCACCTTGGGGCCGGGGTTGGCCAATGCGGTCAATGCGATTGCCAATGCACATCAGGACCGTGTTCCGCTGATTGTCCTCACCGGCTGTGTCGATCAGGCCGACGCCGACACCTACACCCATCAGGTCTTCGATCATCGCGCGCTGCTTGCGCCAATCGTCAAGGCGAGCTTCCGGGCGGCACCGGGCAGCCTGAACGCCGTGATGGACAAGGCGTTGGTGGCGCTGTCGGATGGCCAGCCTGGACCGGTTCACATCGATGTGCCGATCGGCGTGGCAGAAGGCGAAACCGGCGAAGTCGCGGGGCCGGCGCCTGTGTTGCCGGCGCCAGCGATGCCGGCGCCGGGACCGGATCTGGATACCGCACGCGCCTGGCTCGCCGCCAGCCGCAGGCCGCTCGCGATTGCCGGCGTGGACGCCGTCAACGAAGAAGCGGGGCCCGAGATTGCCGCCTTTTGCCGCCGGTTCGGCGTTCCGCTGATCACCAGCTACAAAGGCAAGGGTCTCATCGACGAGACTGATCCGCTGGCGCTCGGCGGGGCAGGGCTTTCGCCTAAAGCCGACCACCTTTTGAAGCCGCTCCTCGACGTTTCCGATTTGATCCTGCTTCTCGGATACGATCCGATCGAAATGCGGATCGGTTGGCGCAATCCGTGGCGCGCGGATAAGCATGTGATCGAGATTGCCCCGGTCGTGCGCGACCATGGCATGCATTCGGTCTCGCTGCTTCTAAAGGGGGCGATCGCACCGACGCTCGATACGCTGATGGCCTCCGTCGCGCCGCGTCCGGTCTGGCCGGAGGGCGAGCCCGCCGCCGTGCGCACTTCTCTGGGCGAAGCGTTCGCGCCGGGTTCGGATTGGGGGCCGGCGCAAGTCTTTGCGACCGTTCGCGATGGTCTGCCGAAAGAGGCCGTGATCACGGCCGATTCCGGCGCCCATCGTATTCTGCTCAGCCAGATGTGGACGGCGCACCATCCGCGCACGCTGCTGCAGTCTTCGGCGTTGTGCACGATGGGCTGTGCCGTGCCGCTGGCTGCCGGCTACAAGCTTGCCCACCCGAACGCACCAGTGGTCGCCTTTGTCGGCGATGCCGGGCTTGAGATGAATCTCGGCGAACTCGCCACGATCCGCGATCTCGGCTTGGCGCTCACCATTGTCGTGCTCGTCGACGAAAGCCTGGCACTGATCGAGCTGAAACAGCGGGCGCAACAGCGCCCGTCCGTTGGCGTGGAATTCGGTGGCACGGACTTTCCTGCGGTAGCGGAGGCACTCGGCGGGGTGGGCCGCTGGGTCGACGACGCCGAAACCTTGGCATCCCAACTCGATGAGGCGCTGGGCCGCGACGGCTTTACGATCCTGGCCGCTCGGATCGATCGGCGCGCCTATGACGGCGCCTTCTGATCGGATGTCGCTCTTCAGCTCGCCGTGCCAACGCTCTCTTGGGCTGCAATGCGCGCGGTATGGCGGGCAATCATCATCTCTTCATTGGTCGGGATGACGTAGACCTGCACCGGGGAGGTGTCCGTCGAGACGCGCATCTCTTTGGCGTAGTTGCGCTCATCGTCGATCGAGATCCCGAGCCATTCCTCATCGTGCAGGATACGGTGGCGCAAATTGGCGGCGTTCTCGCCGATGCCCCCCGTTAGCACCACGGCGTCGAGACCGCGCAGGCTGGCCGCCATCGCGCCGAGCTCGCGGCGCACCCGGAACACAAAATAATCCAGCGCGCGGGCGGCGTTGGGGTCGTCGCTTTCTTCCAGATCCCGGACGTCGTTGGAGATGCCGGACAGGCCCTTCAAGCCGGATTCATTGTAGAGCAGCTTGGTCAGCTCCTCCGTCGTCATGCCTTTTTCGCCAATCAGGTAGAGCAGCACGCCGGGATCGATCTGGCCGCAGCGCGTGCCCATAGGCAGGCCGTCCAGCGCCGTGAAGCCCATGGTGGAGGCGATCGAAACCCCGTCCCGGATCGCGCACATGGAGGCGCCGTTGCCGAGGTGCGCCACCACAAGCTTGTGGCTGTCGTCAGCCAGCCCCAACTCTGCAATCCGCGAGACGATGTACTCGTAGGACAGGCCGTGGAAGCCGTAGCGGCGCACGCCGGCTTCATAGAACTGGTTCGGTAGCGCGAAGGTATCGTTCACCCAGGGATGCTTGCGGTGGAAGCTTGTGTCGAAACAGGCCACCTGGAGGGCGTGGGGAAACGCGGCGCGCGCGGCTGCGACGCCGGAAAGATTGTGCGGCTGATGCAGCGGCGCCAGCGGATTGAGCGCTTTCAGCCGGTCCAAAACGGTGTCGTCCAGTCGCACGGAGTCTTTGAAGTCCGGGCCGCCATGCACGATCCGATGGCCGACCGCTGTCACCTGCTGGTCGGGATGGCGCTCCTGCAACAAGGCAAGAATGCTTTTGAGGGCGGCGGCGTGGTCCGCTGGCCCGGTCCCATCCGGATAGGTCTGGTCGACGACTTTTTCGCTGCCTTCGCGGGCGACGAGACGCGGATGAACACCCAGCCCGTCGATCTGGCCGCGGATGACTTCCGTTGCCGCGGCCATGGTGAAAAGGGAGAACTTGATGCTCGACGAGCCGGCGTTGATGGTCAGGATCAGGTCGGTCACGGCGAACGCCCTTTCTTTTCTTAGGTCGTGGCGGGAGTGCGCGTCTTGGCCCAGTGGTCGTAGAGCAGGGCGAGGGCAGCGGATGCGGCCCGCGCACGGTCATCGTCGGCTCGGCTGGTGAGCATGATGGGAACCGTCGCGCCGATGACCAGGCCGGCCGATTCCGCGCCGCCCAGGAAGGTCAGGCCCTTCAGCAGGATGTTCCCAGCCTCTATGGACGGAACGACGAGGACCTCGGCCTTGCCGGCAACCGGCGAGGACAGCCCCTTGGTGGCAGCCGCCTGAGGGTCGATTGCGTTGTCCATCGCGAACGGGCCGTCGACCAGGCCACCCTTGATCTGGCCGCGATCGGCCATCTTGGCCAAGATGGCGGCGTCCATGCTGGACGGGATCCCCGGACTGACCGTTTCGACCGCGGACAAGACAGCCACTTTCGGAATGTCGATGCCGAGGGCGAGGGCGAGTTCGATCGCGTTCTGGATGATATCGGCCTTGGTGGCGAGATCCGGCGCGATGTTGATGGCGGCATCGGTGACCAGGAGCGGCCTCGGATGGTTCGGCAGATCAGCCACGAAAACGTGCGAGATCCGGCGCCCGGTGCGAAGCCCGCCTTCGCGCGCCACCACCGGATGCAGGAAGACATCGGTATGCAGATGGCCCTTCATCAGGCAGCGCACGCGCCGGTCGTGGACCAGCTTGACCGCCATTGCGGCCGCCTGACTGTCGCCGGTGCAATCGACGAGTTCAAATTCGGAAATGCTGCGCCCGAGTTCGTCCGCCGTCCGCTGAATCTCCTCCGCACAGCCGACGAGAACGGGTTCGATCAGCTTGCGATCGTACGCTTCCAGTGCGCCGCCGAGCGAGGCTGCCTCATTGGGACAGACGACGGCGGTTGGAACCGGTTCCACCGCTTCGGCGCGCCCTTCGAATACCTGAAAATGAATCCGGTCGCCGGCCGTCTTTTGGGAGAATGCGGGTTCGACCATAGCGCGCTCCGTGGATCGAATGCGGGAAGACGTGGCGATATCGCAGAGGGTGGCCTGAGCTCGTCCATCGCTGAGAGCCTGCCGGGACGGTTGCGCCCCGCCAGGCTATAGCGAGAGGCGGTGACGATTGTGCAACGCACACTCGGCGTTGTCACGAGTAGCGTCCCGCCTGACGGATCGGATCAGGATAGCCCGGCCTTGGCGCGGACATCGGCACTGAGCGCGCGGCCGCCTTTGGCGATCAGGCCAGCGTCGGTGCCGCACGCCACGAACCGCATGCCCTTTTCCAGCCAGTTCACCGACAGGTCGACGTCGGTCACCAGAATGCCGGACGGCTTGCCGGCTGCTTGAACCGCCTGGCATCCGCGCTCGATCGCGGCCGTCAAATCCGGGTGACCAAGTTGGCCGAACAGGCCCATGTCCGCCGACAGATCGGCCGGGCCGAAGAACACCCCGGTGACGCCGTCGACAGCGGCGATCTCGTCCACACGCTCAAGCGCCGACATGGTCTCGATCTGAACCAGAATGGCGAGTTCGTCCTCGATGCGCGCGGCATAATCGCTCGCCAGTCCGAATTTGTTGCCGCGATGGGTCAGCGCCACGCCGCGGGTTCCGCGAGGCGGATAGCGGCAGGAGCGCACGGCAGCTTCGGCTTCTTCGGGCGTCTGTACCATCGGGAACAGAAGCGAAAAGCAGCCGATGTCCAGGAGCCGCTTCACCATCACCGGTTCGTTCCAGGGCGGGCGGACCACCGGCGTGGTGCCGCTGGCGGTGTAGGCTTGAAGCTGCGACAGCACGCTCGCCGGGTCGTTCGGCGCGTGCTCCATGTCGATCAACACCCAGTCGAAGCCGGCCGTGGCGAGAATCTCGGCGGCGATGTTGGAGCACAGCGAACTCCAAACCCCGATCTGGGGCGTGTCGGAGGTGATCGCGGCCTTGAAGCGGTTGGTTTCGATCTGCATCCCCCAGTCCTCCCTGTTTGGATTGAATGAAATGGTTGTTGGCGTGCGAGAGCTCGGCTCTGGTCAGCTCGCGACCAGATGCGGTCCGAGCTGGTCGAGCGAGGTGACGCCGAGAAGGGCGAGGGTGCGCGCCAGGTCGTCGGCGACTTGGTCCACCGCAAGCGCCAGCCCCTTGCCGCCAGAGGCACCGATCGCCATCAGCGGCAGACGGCCCATCAGCGCGAAATCCGCTCCACGTGCGATCGCCTTGGCGACGTGCTCGCCCGAGCGCACACCGCTGTCGATCAACACCGGAAAGTCCGGCCCCACCGCCGCCCGGATCGCGGGCAGGGCATCGATCGAGGCAATTGCGCTGTTGAGCTGCCGTCCGCCGTGGGTTGAAACCACGACGCCGTCGGCGCCCATCTCCTTCGACCGTGCCGCGACTTGCGGCGACAGGATACCTTTGACGACGAGCTTGCGCGGCCAACGTTTGCGCAACCGCTCCAGCACCGCCCAGTCCAGGCGGCCGGAGCTCTGGGTCGCCATGAAGGCAGCTAGCTGGCCTGCCGTCGCGGCCGGGTCCGCATAGCGCTCCAGATTGGCAAGCCGCGGTGCACCGGATCGCGCGAGCGCGGCGCACCAGGACGGGCGCCGGGCAAGGTCGACGGCAAGGCGCAACGAAGGCTGCAGCGGCAGCTTGAGGCCATTGCGTATATCGCGTAGACGCCGACCGGGGACCGGGACGTCGACAGTCACGAACAAGACGTCGACGCCGAGCTGATCGACCCGGTCGACGATGTCGTCGGCGACGGCCTCGTCGCGGGCGACATAGAGTTGGAACCAGGAGTGTCCGCCGGAGGCTCGGCTGATGTCCTCGATGGTGGTCGTCGCCGCCGTCGATAGGATGTGTGGGATGTTGCGTTCGACCGCCGTCTTGGCCAGCAGCATGTCCGTGCCGGGCCAGATCAACCCCGTCAGGCCGAGCGGCGCGAAGCCAAACGGCTGGGCGAACCGATGGCCGAACAGCTCGCAGGAGGTGTCGACCTGGTCCACGTTGACCAGGCTCTCCGGGATCAGCCGTATGCGTTCGAAGGCTGCGACCGATTCTACGAGGCCGGCTTCGGTGCCCGACCCGCCGTCGAGATAGTCGAAGGCCAGGCGCGGCACGCGGCGGCGCGCAACGCGGCGAAAGTCGTCGTAGCAGGTCAGATCCATGCGCCGGGCCTCACGCGCCTTGGTCGTCGAACAGATTGACCAGGGCCGAGATATCGTCGTCGAGAGACATGCCGCCGCGCTCCGCCACGCTGCGATAGAGATCGATGGTGTGGCTGGACGTCGGGGTGATGGCTCCCGCGTCCGCTGCCGCCTCCGCCGCCATCAAGAGATCCTTCAACATCACGCCGATGCCGCCGAGTTTGGGTTCGACCGTGTGGGTCGCCATGCGGGGGCCGAAGATCTGCAGGGGCGTGGAGTCGGCAAAGCCGCCTTTTAACGCGGCGGCGAGATGCGTGACGTCGACGCCCGCCTTACGGCCGAACGCGATGGTTTCGGCAATCACCATCATGTTGTTGGCGACGATCATCTGGTTGCAGAGCTTGGCGAGCTGGCCGGCACCGGAAGGGCCCAGATGGGTCAACCGGGCGGATACAAGGTCGATCAGCGGGTGGGCGCGGGCGATATGCTCCTCGGCGCCGCCGGCCAGCACGATCAGGCTCGCGGCTTCTGCCGCCGGCACGCCGCCCGAAACGGGGGCGTCGATCCATCCAATCCCATGCTCTGCCATCTCGGCCGCGATCGCGCGGGCTTGGTCGGGCGCAATGGTGGAGAAGTCGACGATGACCTTGCCGGCCTTGCCCTTGGCGTGCACGAAGCCGTTTGGGCCAAGGGCAAGCTCGCGCACGGCGGCACCGTCCAGCACACACACCCCGACCAGGTCCGCGGCATCGAGAAGGGCTGCCGGCGTCTCGGCTCGTGCGGCGCCTTCGGCCACTAGCGGGTCCGCTCGGCTTGCGGTTCGGTTCCAGACGGTCGTCGGACCGGCGGCCAGCAGGTGGCGAGCCATCGGCACCCCCATCACCCCGAGGCCGGCGAAGCCGAAGCGAAGATCGTTTCCGGTCATTGTCGTTGAATCACTCTGGAGTTGGTGGTGTCGTTCGACGTGACGGCGCAGGAATGCGATCGTTTCGATGCAACGCGAACCGAACCCATCCCCACTCTCGCCGTGCCCCGCTAAAGAACCGGGAAGTCGTTGCCGACGCAAGGGGCAGCGACGCCGCTCAAACGTTCGCGAGCGCTTGGCTGGGGGTGTCGACGATCACCATGTTGCGTCCACGCTTTTTCGCGCCGTAAAGGGCGCGATCTGCGCCGGACAGGCATTTCGACATCGAGCGGTATCGATCGGCACTGGCGCTGACACCCAGGCTGACCGTGAAGCGAACCTCGCGACCCTCCGCCAAGATCGTCGTTTCGGCAACGCGCTTGCGGATGCGCTCTGCCACACGACCGCCTGTTTCGCTGCTGGTGTAGGGCAGAAGCAGACCGAACTCCTCGCCTCCAGTGCGGGCGACAATGTCGGAGTGGCGGGATTCGGCAAGCATGATCTCGGCAAGACGCTGAATGACGATGTCGCCGACCGGATGGCCGAATTGGTCGTTGATCGATTTGAAGGTATCGATATCGACCAGAACGATGGTGAAGTTCTCGCCATATCGTTCCCACCGGTTCCACTCCCGGGAAAGCTGGAGCGAAAAGGCGCGGCGATTTGCCAGTCCGCTGAGCTCATCGACATAGGCGAGTTCGCGCACCCTTGTTTCGGCGAGGATGCGGCGCTGTTGTTCCAACATCACCGCGCCGAGAAAGATCACGCCGAGGACGCGGACCGCGACGACGGGAAGTCCGGTGTGTTCCAGAATGTCCAATGCGAATGGGATCGGGAGGACGAGCAGGCTCGCTGTGGTGAAGGCGGTCATGCCAGCAAGACACGCGACGTGCCAGTAGCGCACCTGATCGATCCGGCGGCCGACCCAATAGTAGCCCGTCAGCCCGATCACCATGGACAGGATGATCGCGAGAGTGCCGGCCAACGTGCCGACGCCGCCCAGCAGGATCCGGCACGCAACGGCGATTAGTGTTGAAATCGTAGCGGCGACCGGACCGCCGAAGAAGCTTGCGAGCACGACCATCGTGGTGCGTGAGTCGGCAAACACTCCTGGCTGGATCTCGATCGGATCCAGCATCGACAACACCGCGCCGAGGCCGAAGACCAGGCCGAGCGTCGTGGCGGCCGCAAGCCCGTTCAGACGTTGAAGAAACAGCCCATAGGCAATCGCCAGGAAGGCGAGCATGCCTGCGTTCCGAAAAAGGGCGAGTGTGAAATCAAGCACGCACGCCCCCAAGCCTCTGCCAAAGGATCGGAGATCCGGCAGGGCCGGCTTTTATGTACAAATTGTTATAGATGGCGCGTATTTTTTGCTGAGGGCGCAATTATTTGCGATTCCGCTTCTCGTCTTGGGTCGAGGGGGCAAGAAACACGCGGGGCTTCTGTTGTCGAGCGCGCGCCACGCGTCATGAACAAGCTTGTTGGATCTGGCTATGAGAAGGTTGATCCAGGCCGGTGGCAATCGATCGCGGCTAAAGCGCGCTTGTCAAACCTTCAATATTGAAGGTTGCGGCGTCGATCCGGTGGGGTCAGGCACGTGCCGAAGACGAATCCAATAGGCGTTCGGGAGCCGTCGCGCGCATGTGATGTTCGCGCCTTCCGGCACCGTTATAGTATGTCTGGCGGCGGCGAATACACGACCGGTGGCCGACCACCAATTGCGGGTCCGATCCAGGCGTAGGCATGTCCTGGAAGCGGTGGGAGAGCGGAATGCGAATGGAAATGGCAGGGATCGCGATCGCAGTGGCGTTCGGTCTCGCAAGCAGCGTGGCCAGCGCCAACACGCTCTATGAGATCGATCAGATCCGAAAGGCGACGCCGTCCTGCAACGCGAATCCGAATGCCCAATGGGTCGGTCGCGTGTCCGGCTCGGTCGAAGACGACACCACGGACCAAATCATCCCGGTTTCGTTCGTCGGCTGTTTCACGAGCGAAGCTGAGTGCAACCGCTGGAAGGAAAAGACCAGCGGCTTCATTACCGGTCCGATTATTCAGTATACCTGCAATCGGCGCTCATAGTCCGCGCAATTGGGGGAAACCGAGCGGCCTGCGGACGTCTCTCGATCGAGAAGCTTGGAGCTTGACGCGAGAGCCGGGGCGGTCTGGTTTTCGATTAGGTCATGGACTCATAAATGCGAATGTTCCGGCGCCTGAAACGGCAAAGAGATGCCAGGAGAGCCGCGAAGGGCGGGGTCTTTCCCCCGTCCGAGCGGGTCGACGAAGCAGGTCGAAACCGTTTCGGCGTCCGAAGGAGCGGGTCGATTTGCCCGACTGCTGCGTCGCAAAATCTTGAAAACCGGCCGGGTTTCCTGCGCTCTTGCTCCTGGCATTCGACCAAATCGCCTCCGCCCGGACCGTGCGGATTTATGAGTTCATGACCTAGAGCGCTTCCAGGTCAAATGGAAACCGGTGGCCGTCCGGAAACGCGCCGAAACACGCACTTAAGACCCGCTCCGTAAGTCCGAGAAATGCGGAACGGCTCCATGAGCTAGACCGCCAAATATTGTTCGCGCAGTTCGGCGTTGTCGAGCACTTCGCGTGCCGAGCCGTCGAATACGACCTGGCCCATATCGAGGATCAGTGCCCGATCGGCCAGATGGAGGGCGGCGATGGCGTTCTGCTCCACGATGATGGTCGTGAGCCCGATCGACTTGATCTGTTCCAGCGTGCGTTCGATTTCCTGGACGATGACCGGGGCGAGGCCTTCATAGGGCTCGTCGAGCAGGAACAATGTGACGTCGCGCGCTAGCGCCCGGGCGACGGCCAGCATCTGCTGCTCACCGCCCGACAGCGTCACGCCCTCCTGGCGGCGGCGCTCGCCGAGCCGGGGGAAGAGCTCGAAGATGCGCTCCTTCGGCCAACCGATCGGCGGCGCGATCTGGGCGAGATCGATATTCTCCTCCACCGTCAGGCCAGCGATGATCCGCCGATCTTCCGGAACCAAGGCGATGCCACGCCGCGAGGCCTCGTGCGCCCGCATTTTGTGAACGGGGGTGTCTTCCAGCCAGATCTCGCCCTGTTTCAGGTCCGGCGTACCGACCCGCGCGATGGTGCGCAGGGTCGACGTCTTGCCCGCGCCGTTGCGGCCGAGGAGGGCGAGGATGTCGCCCCGATTCAGTTGGAACGACACGCCTTGCACGATGTAGCTCTCGCCGTAATAGGCGTGAATGTCGCGGACATTCAGGAAGTTCGTGCTGGCCGTTGGTGCGCCGTCCGGGCGGGTCAGAGTCTCTGTCGCGTTCACAGGTGGGCTCCTCCCAGATAGGCTTCCTGAACCTTCGGGTTGCCTTTGATGTTCTCCGGCTTGTCCTCGACGATCACGGCGCCCTGGGCCATCACGGTGACGTAGTGAGCGAGCGAAAACACGACGTGCATGTCGTGTTCGATGACCACCATGGTCTGGTTGCGCCGCTCGCTGATTTCTTTCAGGAGGTCGATGGTCCGGTTGGTGTCGTGGCGGGCCATGCCGGCGGTCGGCTCGTCGAGCAGCAACAGCTTCGGGTCCTGGATCAGGCACATGGCGAGCTCCAGTCGGCGCTTGTCGCCGCGGCTCAGGCTGTTGGCGACGATGTCGGCTTTCTCCGCCAGGCCGACATCGGCAAGCCCCGCCAGCGCCTTGTCGCGAACCTCGTTCTCGTGATCGAGCCGGGTCCAGGTGTTGAGGCGGAAGGTGCCGTCGCGGTGCGCCAGAGCCGGGATCATGACGTTGTCGATCAGCGTCAGCTCGCCGAAGATTTCCGGCGTCTGAAACACTCGGCTGACGCCGACCTGGTTGATCTCGTAGGGCCTCACCCCCACCAGCGAACGGCCGTTGAAGGTAACCGTGCCGGAATCGGGGATCAGTCGGCCGATCAGGCAGTTGAGCAGCGTCGACTTGCCCGCCCCGTTGGGCCCGATGATGGCGTGCACGGAGCCCTCGTTGACCGAGAGGGTGATGTGGTTCAGCGCTTTCAGGCCGCCGAACGCCTTGTTGACGTCATTGACTTCGAGAAGACCCATTCCCGTCGCTCCCTCAGCGCGTCGCCGTTTGTGGACGGTCCTGGGCCGACACGTGTCGGTCCTCGGTGCGTCTTCGCCCGAACAGGAGTTTTCCGAGCCGCCTGAGCCCTTCGATGATGCCGCCGGGAAGGAAGATCACGATGATCATGAACATCAGGCCGAGGGTGAGGTGCCAGCCATCGCCGACGAACAGCCCGGACACGGACACGGCCGCTTCGCGAACGGAGTCCGGCAAGAAGGCATAAACCTGCTCCAGCGCCCGGTCGTTGAAGGACGAGAAGATATTCTCGAAATATTTGATCAGCGCTGCGCCCAGCATCGGCCCCATCAAGGTGCCGGCGCCGCCGAGGATGGTCATCAGGACGACTTCGCCCGACGCCGTCCACTGCATGCGCTCCGCACCCGCCAGCGGGTCGGTGACGCACATCAACGCCCCGGCAAGCCCGGCATACATGCCGGAGATCACGAAGGCGGCAAGCGCATAGGGGCGGGTGTTAAGGCCGGTGTAGCCAAGCCGGTTCTGGTTCGTCTTCACCGCCCTGAGCATCAGGCCGAACGGCGAGCGGAAGATCATGATCGCAAGCCAGGAGACCAGGATCAGAATGACGGCGCAGAAATAAAATCCCGCCATGCCGGTCATGTCGATGCCGAACAGTTTCGCCACCAACGGGCCGGTCGCTTCGGCTGAGCCGTCGAAGATGCGCGGATCGGAGCGCAGGACGCGCAAACCGGTCTCGCCATTGGTGATCGGGGTCAGCACCGAATAGGCGAGGTTGTAGCACATCTGCGCGAAGGCGAGCGTCAGGATCGAGAAGTAGATGCCCGTCCGCCGGAGCGACAGGAAGCCGATGACGAGGGCGAACACGCCCGCGACCACCACCGCGAGGATCACCGCCGGGATCGGGTTCATGCCCAGGAGCTTGAAGCTCCAAACGGCGGTGTAGGAGCCGACACCCAGAAATGCGGCGTGGCCGAAGGAGAGGTAGCCGGTGAGGCCGAACAGGATGTTGAAGCCGGTCGCGAAGATGCCGAAGATCGCGAACTTCTGCATCAGGTCCGGATAGGCGGCACCGAACGGCTGCAGCCAGATCGGCATCGTCACGACGGCGACGGTGAAAATGGCGATCAGGACGAGATCGCTTTGCAGAGTGTCCTTGTCGAAGAAGCCCATCTGGTCAGCCCTCCATCACGCCCTTGCGGCCCATCAGACCGCGCGGCCGGACCAGGAGGATCACAACGGCCACGAGATAAATGATGATCTGGTCGATGCCGGGGAAAATCGATTTCACCTCGTTCATGGAGGCGAACGACTGCAGGATGCCGAGCAGGAAGCCTGCGAGAACCGCGCCGCTGAGCGAGCCCATGCCGCCGACCACGACCACGACGAAGGACAGCACGAGGAAGTCCATGCCCATGTGGTAGTCGGGGGGCAGGATCGGCGTGTACATCACGCCCGCCAGGCCGGCGACGACGGCGGCGATCCCGAACATGATCGTAAAGCGCTTGCCGATGTCGATGCCGAGAAGCCCGACGGTTTCGCGGTCCGCCATGCCGGCGCGCACGACCATGCCGAAGGTGGTGAACTGCAGGAACGCGAACACCGCGCCGATCACGAGCAGCGAAAACAAGAGATAGACCAGCCGCCACCAGGGATAGGAGATGGCGTTCGGCGGAAACCCGAGTGCCACTCCGAGGTCGGCGGAACCGGCGACCATGTCCGGAGCGGGGATCGGGATCGGATTGGCGCCGAACCAGACCTTGATGATTTCCTGAAGCACCACCGCAAGGCCGAAGGTGACGAGGATCTGCTCCGCGTGGGGTCGGCGATAGAAATGCTTGATCAGTCCGCGCTCCATCACGATGCCGATGACGAGCATCACGGGGATCGCGAGCAGGATCGAAAGCGGGACCGCGAAGTTCAGGAGCGCGCCGCCCGCGTCGCCCAGCCACGCCTCGATATAAGGCTGGCGGATCTCCATCGGGGTGCCCCAGGGCGTGAGCTGCGTCGGGTCTTGCGTCACCTTCTCCAGGTGCAGGACCTGGTAGAACGCGACCGCGCAGAACGCGCCGAGCATGAACAAGGCGCCGTGCGCGAAGTTCACGACGCCGAGGGTGCCGAAGATAAGGGTGAGGCCAAGCGCGATCAGGGCGTAAGCGCCGCCCTTGTCGAGGCCGTTGAGGATCTGCAGGAGAATCTGGTCCATGTGACCTGTGCTCCGCGCCGGCGCTTGATGCAGACGTCCACCCGGACAAACTGGGGATGGTTCGCCGGGTGGACGCGCAACGCGCAGCGTCCGGCTGCGCTGTAATCGGCCCGTCCGGGGGGATGGCGAACGGGCCGAACCAAGGGGCTGAGGCAGTCCCGGGGGCGTCAGGCGCCCGGGTTGCAGCTTCCAAGCTCGCCGCCGAAGATCGACGGCTCGTACCACACCTGATCGACCGGCACTTCCTCGACGACTTCGAGCAGGTCGTACTGGTTGGTCGGGTTCTCGTTGCCCTTCACGACCAGCACTTTCTTGAAGCATTGATGGTCGGCGGCACGATAAAGCGTCGGACCGTTGCCCATGCCGTCGAACTCGAAGCCTTCCAGCTCCTTGATCACTGCGCACGGGTTGAAGGTTCCGGCCCGTTCGGCGGCGTCGGCATAAAGCAGCGTCTGCACGTAGCAGGTCTGGGCAGCCTGGCTCGGCGGCTGGCCGTATTTCTGGCCGAACGATTTCACGAACGCCTCGGTGCCGGGGTTCTTCAGCTTCCAGTCCCAGTTGGCGGAGCCGTAGATGCCCTTCACCGCTTCGCCGGCGCCCTGGGCCATCAGCTCGGAATAGAGCGGCACCACGATCTCGAAATTCTTGCCGTTGGCCTGCTTTTCCTTAAGGCCGAACTGAACCGCCTGGGTGAGCGAGTTCACCATGTCCTTGCCGTAGTGATTCAGGATCAGGACGTCGGCCCCGGAATTGAGGACCGGGGTGATGTATTGCGAGAAGTCGCCGGCGCCGAGCGGGGTGCGGACCGTGGCCACCGTCTCCCACCCGATATTCTCGGTGGAGTTCTTGATCGATTCCTCCTGAGTCCAGCCCCAGGTGTAGTCGGCGGTCAAGTGGTAGGCACGGCGATCCTTGCCGTAGGCCTTCTCCAGCACCGGAGCGAGTGCGGCGCCGGACATGTAGGCGTTGAAGAAGTGGCGGAAGCCATTCGCCCGCTTGTCCTTGCCGGTAGTGTCGTTGGAGTGGGTCAGGCCGGCCATGAAGATCACGCCGGTCTCCTGGCAGAGCGACTGCACCGCGATGGCGACGCCGGAGGACGAGCCACCGGTAATCATGATCGCGCCGTCCTTCTCGATCATTCGCTTGGCGGATGCGCGAGCGGCGTCGGATTTGGTCTGGGTGTCGCCGGTGACGTATTCGACCTTCTTGCCGAGGACACCGTTCCCCTTCAGTGCGGTCGGTTTCATAGTGTTGAGCATTCCGCCGTCGCCCTCGCCATTGAGGTGCTCGACGGCGAGCTGGTAGGCCCGCAGCTCGTCCGCGCCTTCGTCTGCGTAGGGACCGGTCTGCGGCACGTTGAAGCCCAGCGTGACCGTCGATCCCGTGGGGGCGTTCAGATAGTCCGCGGCGGATGCGCGGCGAATGAACAACTGGGGGGTGGCAATCGCCGTGCCGGCCAGAACGGCACCGCTCTTCAGGACCGTCCGACGGGACGTCCCGGTCTTCAGAATGCTCATGGTTTCCTCCCGGATCTTGTTTGAGCGGACTACAACCAGCTCGAGCGATCCGCTCTCCCAAATGGCTACGCCATGGGCTGTGCAACCGGCAATGGCGAAGCGGGGGACTTGCAAAGTTCTGTAAATTCCGGTCGCATGGCCGTGAATGGCTGTTAAGAACTTTACAAACGGCCAAACGAGCCCGAACGGGCCGATAACGGGGAGGTTGAGTGGTGGTCCGCGTTCCGATCGGACAGCGCATTCGCGAACGCCGGCGCGCGGCCGGATTGGCGCAGGCGGAACTGGCCGCCGAGGTCGATATTTCGCCGGCCTATTTGAGCCTTATCGAGCACGACAAACGCTATATCGGCGGCAAGCTTCTGCGGCGGATCGCCGACGCCCTCGACCTCGATCTGGACTATCTGACCGCCGACCACGACAGCCGCCTGGTGGAAGCGCTGATGGAGCTTGCGCGGGCGCTCGGGCACGAGGAACTCGACGCCGATACTGCGGCCGGGCTGGTCGGTCGTTATCCGGATTGGGCGCGTGCTTTCATCCGCATGCACCGCAGCCTGCAGGATGCCACCGAGACGGCCCTTGCTCTGTCGGAGCGCTTGAGCCGCGATCCAGAGTTGATGGCGCTCAGCCACCAGATGTTGACCCAGATTACCTCGGTGCGCTCCTTTTCGGAGATCCTGGCCGAGCACGAGGATCTCGAAGCCGCCGAGCGGCGGCGCTTCGCCGGCATCATCGCCAGCGAGAGCGATGCGCTGACCTCCAGTGCCCGCGCGGTGATCGACACGCTGGAGCACTCCGGCGATACGTTGCGCCCGAGTTCGCCGGCGCGCGAAGTCGACGACTTCATCATCGACAACCGCAACCATTTTCCGCCGATCGAAGAGGCGGCCACGGCGCTTCGCTCCGAGATTAGCGGCGGGCGCTTGTTGTCCGCCGACGCGCTGGCGGAACGGTTGGCGGAGTGCCACGGCATTGAAGTGAGCTCCGCGACAGGGGACGCGGGCGGCGAGCCGGCTGCGCGCCGGCTCTGTCTGGCGGAAGGGGCACCGGTCACGACGGTGCGGTTTCGTCTCGCGCAACGGCTGTGCGAACTGGAAATCGGCCCGGCCTTCGATGAGCTCGTCGCCACGGCGAAATTTTCCAGCGCCGAAGCTCGCCTCAGGGCCAAGCGCGCGCTGGCTCGCTATGCGGCGGGGGCGCTGCTGTTTCCCTACGCGCCGTTCTACGAAGCCGCGGAGGATTTACGCTACGATCTCGACGGACTCGGCGCCCGCTTCGGGGCGAGCTTCGAGCAGGCCGCTCATCGGCTGGTGACGCTCAGAGCGCCGGGTGCGGAGGGCGTCCCGTTCGCCTTTTTGCGCACCGATCCGGCCGGCAACATCTCCAAGCGCTTCTCCATTCCCGGCCTCAGAATGCCGGAATTCGGCGGCGCCTGTCCCCGTTGGGCGATCTATTCGGCGCTGACGAGCCCCGACCAGGTGGTGAGTCAATTCGCTGCCATGCCGGACGGTGCGCGCTTTCTCTTTATCGCGCGACGTGTGACAAAGGTTGCAACCGCTCACGGCCGCCCTCAAACGGTGTTTTCGGTCATGCTCGGCTGCGAGGCGCACCATGCCGATCGGGTTGTCTACGGCGACGCCTATGCCTCGCGTCGCGACAGCCTGATCGCACGCGTTGGCTTCGAATGCCGGTCCTGTCGTCGCGAGGGCTGCGAGCAGCGGGCGCATCCGCCGGTTTTCCGGCAAGCCTTGCGCGAAATCAACGTGGCGGAGGCCGGGGACGCCGACAGTCACGCACAACAACAAAACACCAGTGGGGAGGCACATGCAGCCAATGGCGGAGATTGATCCGGGACATCTTGAAAAGGGAGGTCCACCCCGTGTCCTGATCGCCGAAGACGAGCCCTTTATCGTCGAATCGCTGACATTTCTTTTGGAACGCCAGGGCTACCGGGTGGAGTCCGTGCGCGACGGCGCGATCGCGCTCGATCGCCTCGCCGCCGCCCCGCCGGATTTGTTGATTCTGGACACGATGATCCCGAGCGAGAACGGCTTCGACGTGCTCCGGCGTTTGCGCCAGATGCCGCACGGGGCAGGGGTTCCGGTCCTGGTGCTGACGGCCAAGGGGCAGGACACCGATCGCAAGCAGATGATCGATCTGGGAGCGGACGATTTCGTGACCAAGCCGTTTTCCAACCAGGATCTGATCGGGCGGGTGCGTCGGCTCGTCGGCGGAGGCGCGGATGCGGAGTGATGGCGTCTCCGACTTGAAGTGGGCGTTGCCGGCGGCGCTGGTCATCCTGTTGATGCCGCCGGTCCTGCTCCTGTTCGACCGCCCCATGCTGATCGGCGGAATCCCCTTGCTCCACGCCTACCTGTTCCTGGTCTGGCTCGTCTTCATTGGCGCCACCGCGTGGCTTGCGCGCAGGCTCTTCCGGGACGAGGAGAGCGCAAAAGCGCCACCCTGGGATGGCAACTGAGGCGCAGCGATGCTCGAGCCGGAGGTCATCGTTGCGGTCGCAGCCCTCTATCTCGGCGGACTGTTCCTGCTCGCCTTCGTGAGCGACCGGCGGGCGGAGCGCGGACGCACCGGCTTCATCCGTTCTCCGATCGTCTACACCCTCTCGCTCGCCGTCTATTGCACCTCCTGGACCTTCTACGGGGCGGTCGGGTCGGCGGCGCGCAACGGCGTGGAATTCGCCACGATCTATATCGGGCCGACCTTCGTGTTCGTCGGCTGGTGGCTGCTTCTGCGCAAACTGGTCCGGATCTCGCGCAACCAGCAGCTCACCTCCATCGCCGATTTCGTCTCCGCCCGCTACGGTAAGAGCTCGGCGATTTCCGCCGTCGTCACGCTGATTGCGATCGTGGCGATCGCACCTTACATCGCGCTGCAGCTCAAGGCCGTCGCCACCAGCTTCGAGGCGATCGCCCGGCCGTCCCCGTTTGCCGACGGCACGGCGCCGCGCCCCGGCTTTCTGAGCGACACCGGCTTCTGGGTTGCGGCCTGCATGGCGGCCTTCGTCATCCTGTTCGGCACCCGTAAGATCGGCGCCGACGAAAGCCATCCGGGCGTCGTGGCGGCGATCGCGTTCGAATCCATGGTCAAGTTGCTGGCGCTGGTCGGCGTCGGCGTTCTCGTTGTGGCCGGCCTCTCGGGCGAGGGGATGCCCGGCGTCTTCTCCGGCGAATGGTCTCCCAAGGTCGCCCATCTCGCCACGCTCGCCCAATCCGACGAGACGCGCTGGATCGCGATCAGCTTTCTGTCGGCTGCGGCGATCGTCTGTCTGCCGCGCCAGTTCCAGGTGGCGGTGGTGGAGAACCAGGACGAGCGCCACCTGTTCACCGCCGCCTGGCTGTTCCCGCTCTATCTGCTGCTGATCAGCCTGTTCGTGGTGCCGATCGCGCTGGCCGGCATGACGCTGCTTCCCGTCGGCGCCAATCCGGATCTCTACGTGCTTACCGTGCCGCTCGCCGCCGGCTACGAGGAGCTGGCCATCCTCGCCTTCATCGGCGGGCTGTCGGCGGCGACCTCGATGGTGATCCTGTCATCGATCGCGCTGTCGATCATGATTTCCAACCATCTGATCACGCCGCTTCTTCTGCGCACCCGGCTGATCGAGAGCACGTCCGACAGCGACCTCTCGCAGACGGTCTTATTCATCCGCCGCATTTCGATCGTCGCGATTCTGGCCCTCGGCTATCTCTATTATCGCACCACGGCGGGAGCAAACGGGCTTGCCTCCATCGGCCTGATCTCGTTCGTCGGCGTGGCGCAGTTCCTGCCGGCGCTGGTGGGCGGGATCTACTGGCGCCGGGCAACCCGCGACGGCGCGCTCTCTGGGCTCGTGATCGGCTTCGTAGTTTGGGCCTATACGCTGCTGGTGCCGAGCCTGGCAGCCGGCGGCTGGAATATCGGCTGGCTGGTGGAGCACGGCGTGTTCGATCTCGACGTGCTGCGGCCGACTGCGCTGTTCGGCCTCCACGGTTGGGATCCTCTTGTCCATTCGTTGTTCTGGAGCTTTGGCGCCAACCTGACGGCGTACATATTCGTGTCGATCTTTACATCCCAGTCGCCGATCGAGCGGCTGCAGAGCGCGCTGTTCGTGGATGTGTTCGACCGTTCTCCGGCGTCGGCGGAGCCGGTTCTGCCCCGTTCGGCGCGGGCGGAAGACCTCTACCGGCTGAGCGAGCGCATTCTTGGGGCGGAGCGTACGGCATCCGTGTTCGAAGCCCAGGCGATGCGCCAGGGGCGCCCCGGCCGCTTGCCGCTGCCGGACCCGCAATTCATCGCGCTGGTCGAACGCCAGCTTGCCAGCGGCATCGGCGCCTCGTCGGCCGGGTTGATGGTGTCGCGGATTGCCAAGGGCGAGCCGATTGCCGTCGATACCGTGATGGCGCTTCTCGACGAGACCCGCGAGGCGATCCGATATTCGCGCGAGCTGGAGCGCAAATCTGTCGAGCTGGAGCGGATCGCCGGCGAACTCCGCGATGCCAACGAAAAGCTTACCCAGCTCGACAAGATGAAGGACGACTTCTTAAGCCGCGTCAGCCATGAACTCCGGACGCCGATGACCTCGATCCGCTCCTTCGCCGAATTGCTTGTCCATGAGGACGGGCTCGACGAGGCGCGTGCCCAACGTTTCGTGGCGATCATCGATCAGGAGAGCCGGCGTCTCACCCGGCTTCTCGACGAGATCCTGGATCTCAACAGGATGGAAAGCGGCCAGATCAACTGGAACATGGAAACGATCGACGCCGCGCAGGTGCTGCAGGACGCGATCGCCGTCATGACGGGGCTGGCCGAGCGTTGCGGGGTCCGGCTCACCTTCGTGCCGGTGACCTGGCCGGCCCACGTCGATGCCGATCCCGACCGGCTCAAGCAGGTGTTCGTGAACCTCTTGTCCAATGCGATCAAGTTCAACACATCCGCCGATCCCTTTGTGCGAATGTCGTTTTCGGTTCAGGATGGGCGCGTGGATTTTCGCATTGTCGACAATGGGCCCGGCATCCCGTCGGAGGATCGCGCCCATCTCTTCACCAAGTTCTCCCGCGCCTGGAACGAGCGCGCCGGTGATGCCAAGGGAAGCGGCCTTGGGCTTGCGATTTCGCTGCAGATCATGCGGGTGTTCGGCGGCGATATCCGTCTGGTCTCGACCGGGCCCACCGGCTCGATTTTCT
Source organism: Amorphus sp. 3PC139-8 (assembly GCF_040750475.1). Lineage (NCBI taxonomy): Bacteria > Pseudomonadati > Pseudomonadota > Alphaproteobacteria > Hyphomicrobiales > Amorphaceae > Amorphus > Amorphus sp. 3PC139-8. The sequence continues at coordinate 45,692 of NZ_JABJVY010000015.1, forward strand.
CTGTTACGTTACCGGTGTCGCACCGCCACACCCCCGGCCCGGAGATTGTCGACGCGGCGAAATAGGGCAGTTTCAGGAAAAGCGGGACTCGGCTTTCCGTAAGAAATTGCTTTGGGAAACAGCCGTCAGGCCGCCCAGGGGCGCGACAGCCGATCGACGGCCGCTTCCAGCTCTTCATAGTGGCTGATCAGGAGGTCGGGCCCGATCTCCTGCATCGGCACTTCGGTGTAGCCGAAATCCACGCCGATCACCGGCGTTGCGGCTGCCCGCGCCGTGTCGACGTCGGTGCGGGAGTCGCCGACCATGATCGCCCGATCGGCTTGGCCGCCGGCGCGTGCGATCGTGCGCAACAGATGGTTGGGGTTGGGCTTGGCGACCCCGAAGGTATCGGGGCCGGCAATGGTCTGGAACCGGGCCGATAGGTCGAGCGCGTCGAGCAGTTTAACGGCCAGTGGCGCGCGCTTGTTGGTGCACACGGCGAACTGCCAGCCGGCGTCGGAAAGCCGGTCGAGCGCGTCCAGGAGGCCGGGATAGGGGTGGCTCGCGACCGCGATGTTGGCCTCGTAGTGGTCCAGGAACACCGCAAGCAGCCGGTCGACACGGGCGTCGGAGGCCGGTTCCTCGAGATCCTTCAAGGCTTGGACGATCATGGCGCGCGCACCGTGTCCGATCATCGAGCGGGCTCGAAAGACATCGGCGTGGGGCAAGCCTTCCAGCGCAAGGACGGTGTTGAGCGAGGCGGTCAGGTCCGGTGCGGTCTCGATCAGAGTTCCGTCGAGGTCGAACACCAGCAAGGAAGCGGCGGTCATGTCTGGCTCCAGAGGGACGGGGTTTGTGGCTGCCATAGCAGGATCGGCCCATGCGCGCACCGTCTGCGAACGCTCGATTGGGCGAATGCAAATGGTGGATGGGCGCCCCTCGGCGTGACGGATCGTGTTGACCTATGCTAAGGCCAGCGCGCCTCTTGCCACAGCTTTCCGGTTGTCTTTTGCATCCAGGCGGGCGTGGCGAGAAGCTATCGAGGATGAGGGCATGAGCGGTCAGATTGATCCTGCGGCGATGAAAGAGCGTGCGGCGCACGCGGCGGTTAGCCATGTGGAGCGCGGCATGCGCCTCGGTCTTGGCACGGGCTCGACGGCGGAAGCTTTCGTTCGCGGGCTGGCCGAGCGGGTCGCGGAAGGCCTGACGGTGGTGGGCGTCCCGACCTCCGAACGCACGGCGGCGTTGGCGCAGGAGCTGAAGATCCCGCTGTCCACTCTCGATGAGACGCCCGAGCTGGATCTGACGATCGACGGTGCCGACGAGATCGATCCCAAGCTTCGCCTGATCAAGGGCGGCGGCGGGGCGCTGTTGCGGGAAAAGATCGTGGCGGCGGCATCCCATCAGATGTTGGTGATTGCGGATTCCTCCAAAAGGGTCGACGTCCTTGGGGCCTTTCCGTTACCGATCGAGGTGGTCCCGTTCGGATTGGGGGCTTCGGTGCGCGCTATTCGGGCTGCGGCCGATGCGCTCGAGCTTGCCGGGGAGCTGACCGTGCGCAAAGCGGCGGACGGCGGCGTGTTCGTGACGGATGGCGGACATGTGATCGTCGATGCCGCGTTCGGACGGATTCCCGACCCGGAAGTGTTGGCCGATCGGCTGCTGCACATTCCCGGGGTCGTCGAGCACGGCCTGTTCATTGGCCTGGCCACGGGAGCCTTGATCGCCGGCGCGGATGAGGTCATTCACCTGTCCCAGGCATGAAGAGGGCGTTGTTCGGCCCATCGTGCGGCAGGCGGGGCGTATGAACCATGTGCTTCAATCTGTTGACGCAATTTCCGACCAGAACCCGGTGCGATTTGTTCTAGATTGAGTCTGTGGTTGCCAATATGGGACGGGATGTAGAAGGGCACGGGCTGTCCCTCGCCATCCCGCTCTTACGAATTGAGTTTCGATCGTGGTCGGAAGTGTCGGATCCCCAGGATCCACTCCGGCCTGATCCAGAAAAACGCGGAGAACGTTCATGCGCTGTCTTAATTGGTGTCGAACCGCTGGCGCGGCACTTGCCATCGGCCTTCTCGTGGCCGGCGCCCCGTCGGTTCAGGCCCAGTCGCAGCAGGGAGAGCAGGAAGAAGCTCTGACGCCGCAGCATCTGAAGGCCGCCCGGCGCGCCATCGATGCCGCCCAGGTCTCGGAAGGCTTCGACCAGATCCTGCCGACCTTGGCCGAACAGACCCAGACACTGTTCACGCGCAGCTACCCCTCTCTGACCGCCCAGATCGAGGAGACCACCACCCAGGTTGCTCTGGAAATGGCGCAGCGCCGCCCCCAACTCGATCGGACGGTCGAGGAAATCTGGGCGCGACGGTTCTCGGCCGACGAGCTGAACGAAATTGCCGACTTCTATCAGACGCCGACCGGCGAAAAGCTCGCCCGGCTGGGCCCGAGTATTTCGGCGCTCTCCATCGGCGCGTCGAAGCAGTGGGCGGATGCGATCTCCACCGAGATGGTGGAAGAGGTGCGCAAGCGGCTGAAGGCCCAAGGTCTCCCGCTTTGATCGTCTGACCGGTTGGCTGACCGGCGGAAGATGGCGCCCTCCGGTAAGAGGTGACGATGTCCGAGTTCGACTACGATTTGTTCGTGATCGGCGGCGGGTCCGGCGGCGTGCGCGCCGCCCGAATTGCCGCGCAGCACGGCGCCAAGGTGGCGCTCGCCGAGGAATATCGCTACGGCGGCACCTGCGTCATCCGCGGCTGTGTGCCCAAGAAGCTCCTGGTCTACGCCTCTCAGTTTTCCGAGGCATTCGAGGATGCCGTCGGCTTCGGCTGGAGCGGGCTTGAAGGTGCGACCTTCGACTGGGCGACGCTGATTGCGAACAAGGATCGCGAGATCGGCCGCCTGGAAGGGGCCTATCTGGCGAACCTTGAGCGCGCGGGCGTTGCGGCAATCCGCAGCCGCGCCACGCTGGAAAGCCCGCATCGGGTGTTTCTGGAGGCGGAGGATCGTTCGGTCACGGCCAAGACGATCCTGATCGCAACCGGAGGCCGGCCGAACATCGATCCGCGGCTGCCGGGTGTCGAGCACGTCATCACCTCCAACGAGGTCTTCCATCTGGAGACCTTGCCGGAGCGAGTGGTCGTTACGGGGGGCGGTTACATCGCGGTGGAGTTCGCCGGTATCCTGAATGGCCTCGGGGTCGAAACCACGCTGCTTTATCGCGGCGAGGAGATCCTGCGCGGCTTCGACGACGATCTGAGGACGGCGCTTCACGCCGAAATGGAGCGCAAGGGCGTTAAGATCGTCTGCGGCGACGTGTTCGAGAAGATCGAGAAGACGGACGCCGGGTTGCTCGGCCACACCGCCGCGGGGCATGTCCTGGCCGCCGATCAGATCCTGTTCGCGATCGGGCGCAGTCCTAATACCAATGGTCTCGGGCTCGAATGCGCCGGGGTCACGACCGACGTCCACGGCGCGATCGTCGTGGACGAATGGTCGCGCACCTCGGTGCCGTCGATCTATGCCGTCGGCGATGTCACCAACCGGATCAATCTCACGCCGGTGGCGATCCGCGAGGGTCACGCCTTCGCCGACACCGTATTCGGCGGTCGTCCGGTCAATGTCGATCACGAGACCGTCGCGAGTGCCGTGTTTTCTCAGCCGGAGCTCGGTACGGTCGGCCTGACGGAGGTGGAGGCGCGCGCCGCCTTCCAGATCGTCGACGTCTATAAGACGAACTTCCGGCCGATGCTGCATACGCTGTCGGGTCGCGAAGAGCGCATGCTGATGAAACTCGTCGTCGACGGAGAGACGGACCGCGTGCTGGGCGTTCACGTCATGGGTCACGGCGCGGCGGAAATGGTCCAGGTCCTCGGCATCCTTCTGAAGAAGGGAGCGACCAAGGCCGACTTCGACGCCACCGTCGCGGTCCATCCGACGGCGGCGGAAGAGCTCGTTACCATGCGCATGGCGCCGGAACGGTACGTTCGCGAAGCGGCGGAATGAACGACCTGACGACGGGCCGACGCGGCTCAGAGGACGTTGGCGAGGTCTTTCACTATTTCGGGTACGGCTCGCTGGTGAATGCCGCAACACGGCCCCAGAGCCAGACGGTGATTCCCGCGCGGCTTACCGGCTATCGGCGGGCATGGCGCGTGACGTCGCGCCGCTCGCTGATGTCGGGAACGTGTTCGCTCACGATTGTTGCCGCGGAGCCGGGTGCGGTGGTGAAGGGCGTGCTTGCCCGAGAAGCGGTGGCGAGCCTGCCGACCCTCGACAGGCGCGAGCGTCACTACGACCGGCTAACCGTTGGGCGGGACCAGGTCGCACCGGAAACGTCCGACCGGCATCCGGGCGAAGCCTATGTCTACCGGGTCAAGCAGCGCCATGATCGTTATGGCGATCGCCGATTTCCGGTCCTGCAGAGCTATGTCGACTGCGTGTTGCAGGGCTATCTGAAGGTGTTTGGTGAGCAAGGTGTCGCCGATTTCATGGCGACCACCGATGGTTGGCATGTGCCGGTCCTCGATGATCGCGACGAGCCGCTCTATCCGCGTGCGCAGACCTTGACTGACGAGGAACGGACCTTGGTCGACGATGCGCTCTCGACGGCCGGTGCGGTCCGCTTTAACCGCTAAACCGTCAAAACAGCCGGGTCAGAAGATCGCCGGCGAGGAAGGCGACGCCGGCCGCGGTCAAGCCGATCGCGAAGGTCTCCAAGCCGCATCTGAGCCAGGAGCGGGTGGAAAAGCGGCTGCGCACCGATCCGATCGCGAAGAAGACGAGGGCGGTAAGTCCGGTTGCCGCCGAGGGCGCCTCGGGGATCGACAACACGAACGGTGCCAGCGGCAGCGCTCCGCACAGACCGAAGGCGGCAAACGTCGCACCGGCGCTGCGTACCGGATCGGACTGCGTATTGGAGCGACCATATTCCTCCGCCAGCATGGTGTCGATCCAGACATCCTTGCGCTCGGTGATGAGGCTGACCAAGGTTTCCAGCTCTTCGCCCTGAAACCCCTTGTTTTGAAAGATCTGCCGGATCTCCTGGCGCTCGCCATCGGGAAAGAAGCGGATGTGGCGACGTTCCTGCTCAAGCAGGCGTCGATAATCCTCCCTTTCCGCGCGGGTTGCGGTATAGTTGGCGGCGGCCATGGAGAAGCCGTCGGCGAACAGGTTTGCCGCGCCCAGCACGAGCAGCACCTGGGTGGAAAACTCGGCGCCGATCGCGCCGGCGACGACGGCGAAGGTGGTCACGGTGCCATCGATGCCGCCATAGACCCAGTCGCGCAGATAGGACGCTTTCGGGCCGGCGGCGAGGCGGGCCTTGATGTCCGCTGGCTTGTGGCTGTGCTCGCCCTCCACCGGTGCTCCTGCGTGCTCTTGATCTTGTCGACGCCGGAGATCGCTGGACGGGTGGCCAAGAGACAACCGGCATGTGTATAAGTGCCCCCCACTCGCGGAACGCGGGGGGCGAACGGAACGACGCGCCGACGGCGGCGCCTTATTTGGAATGATTACAATGACTGAGACGTGGACACCAGCATCCTGGCGATCGAAGCCGATCAAGCAGGTGCCCGAGTACCCGGACGAGGGGGCGCTCGCGGCGGCTGAGGACCGTCTCTCGACCTATCCTCCACTGGTATTTGCAGGCGAGGCGCGCCGGCTGAAAGCGGAGCTCGCCGGTGTCGCCGCAGGCAATGGTTTCCTGCTCCAGGGTGGCGACTGCGCGGAATCCTTCGCGGAGCATCACCCCGACACCATTCGCGACTTCTTCCGCGTCTTCCTTCAGATGGCGGTGGTGCTGACCTACGCGGCCGCCTCGCCGGTGACGAAGGTCGGCCGGATTGCTGGCCAGTTCGCTAAGCCGCGCTCGTCCAATACGGAGAAGCAGGGCGACCTGGAGCTTCCGAGCTACCGCGGCGATATCATCAATGACATCGCCTTCACGCCGGAAAGCCGCACGCCGGACCCGGCGCGCCTGGAGATGGCCTACCGCCAGTCGGCGGCTACCTTGAATCTCCTGAGGGCGTTCGCCCAGGGCGGCTTCGCCAATCTCGACAACGTGCATCAGTGGATGCTGGGCTTTGTCACCGACAGCCCGCAGAGCCATCGATATCGTGTGATCGCGGACCGGATTTCGGAATCTCTCTCGTTCATGCGGGCGTGCGGCATCGAGCCGGGCAACACGCCTCAACTCCGCTCGACGGATCTCTACACCAGCCACGAGGCGCTGCTGCTCGGCTACGAACAGGCGCTGACCCGGATCGATTCCACCACCGGCGAGTGGTACGCGACTTCCGGTCACATGCTGTGGATCGGCGACCGGACGCGCCAGCTCGATCACGCCCATATCGAATTCTGCCGCGGGGTGAAGAATCCGATTGGGCTGAAGTGCGGCCCGTCGATGTCGGCGGAGGAACTGGTCCGTCTGATCGAGACCCTCAACCCGCAAAACGAGCCGGGCCGGCTGACCCTGATCGTGCGCCAGGGTGCCGACAAGGTGATGGACAACCTGCCGGGCCTGATCCGCGCGGTCTCTCGGGAAGGGCGCAGCGTGGTGTGGTCGTGCGACCCGATGCACGGCAACACGGTCTCCATGAACGGCTACAAGACGCGGCCCTTCGAGCGGGTTCTGTCGGAGGTGGAAACCTTCTTCGCGGTCCATCGCGCGGAGGGAACCCATGCCGGCGGCATCCACATCGAGATGACCGGCAAGAACGTCACCGAGTGCACCGGTGGCGCGCGGGCTGTGACCGCGGAAACCCTCTCGGACCGCTATCACACCCATTGCGATCCGCGTCTGAACGCGGAGCAGGCAATCGAGCTTGCCTTCCTGATCGCGGAGAACCTGCGCAAGGAGCGGCTCGACCAGGGCTACCGTGCGCCGACGGTGGCCGCGGAGTAGGGCGCTTTCGATCTCAGGGCGCGATGCGGGCGGAAAATCGGTTTCCGGCGGCATCCTGCGCGGGCGTTTCCGAAATGATGAACGATGCGTTTCCGGTTAGCGCCCTGCCTGCGCCGCTGGTGACCGCCTATATCTGCGGAAAGGCGGATGGGCGGCGTCCCTAGATGCGATCGGTCCTCCGCCCAAGCCGGAGTTACGCCATGCTGCCGTCCATCTTCGTTTCCCACGGTTCGCCGATGCTGGTCCTGTCGGACACGCCGGCGCGCCATTTCCTCGCCGAGTACGCCCACGCGCTGCCGCGGCCCGATGCGATCGTTCTGATCTCCGCGCATTACGAGACACGGGTTCCGGCGGTGCTGGGGGCGGCGCATCCCCGGATGATCTACGATTTCGGCGGGTTTGATCCCAGGCTGTTCGAGATGACCTATCCGGCACCGGGCGATCCCGCGCTTGCCAGCCGGATCGCCGGTTTGATTGAAGCCGTCGGCATGCCGGCCGTCGTGGATCAGACATGGGGTTTCGACCATGGGGTCTGGGTGCCGCTGAAGCTGCTCTATCCGGAGGCGGATATTCCGGTGGTTGCGATCTCGGTTCAGCCCGAGGAAGACGCCCGCCACCATTTCGAGCTCGGCCGGGCGCTCACTCCGCTGCGCGCCGACAACATCCTGGTGATCGGTTCGGGGTCGCTGACCCATAATCTTCGGGCAATCCGCACGGAACTCGGGCGCAATCCCGTCGATGCCGCTCCCGCCGACTGGGCTGTTGCCTTTTCCGATTGGATCGTGGACCGCATCAAGGCGCACGATATCGACGCGCTTCTCGACTATCGCCGCCAGGCGCCGTTCGCCGTCGAGAATCACCCGACCGACGAACATCTGATGCCCTTGTTCGTCGCGCTCGGTGCAGGCGGGGCGGTGCCTTCGCGGGTGCACACCTCCCACGAATACGGCGCGTTGATGATGGACGCTTACGCGTTCGCATAAAACCTGAAAAATGCCACTTGATTGCGGAGTGACGGTGCGCGCGCTATGTGCAGGCCTCCGTCGCTGGTACGCGCGTCGATCTGCTCCTGCCGGAGCAAAGGGATCAGCAACGGCTGAGCCTTATTCGAGGTTCATTGCAGCTTCTAGCGCACGAGACAGCCATCCATGGTCGAGACTGCGAGCATCCGGATCGCCATCGCCCAACTCGATCCGATCGTGGGCGATGTCGCCGGCAATCTCGACCTCGCGCTTGGAACTTGGCGAGAGGCGCGCGAAAAATCGGCCGACATTCTCGTCTTTCCGGAGCTTTTCATATCCGGCGCGCCGCCAGAGGGGCTGGCCGCGGACATTGCGTTCTGCGAAGCCTGCCGCTCCGCGATCGAGACGCTCGCCGATGTGACCGGCGACGGGAACGGTCCGGCAGTCTTGATCGGAACGCCGTGGCGTGAGGCCGGCCGGCTGTTCAACGCGGTTGCCGTGCTCGATCGCGGCGAGGTTCAGGCGCTCACCTACAAGGCGATGCTGTCGGTCGTCGGTTCGTTCGACGAGCGGCGCTTGTTCGTGCCGGGACCGACACCAGGGCCGATCGCGGTGCGAGGCGTTCGGCTCGGGATCGCGATTGGCGACGACTTGAGAGACGAGGATGTCGTGGAGTGCCTGGCGGAGACCGGCGCCGACATCCTGGTTGCGCCGATGGCGTCACCGTTCATACCGTCCGCGCCGGACCAGCGGCTGCAGGCGGCGGTTGCTCGGGTGGTTGCGTTCGAGTTGCCGGTCGTCGTCGCCAATCTCGTCGGTGGTCAGGACGAAGTGGTGTTCGACGGCGCTTCCTTCGGCCTGAACGCCGATCGGTCGTTGGGGTTTCAGCTCCCTCAGTTCGGCGAAAGCGTCGTGGTGACGCATTGGGATCGCGATGGCGAAAGCTGGACCGTGATCGACGGCCCGCGGGCGCGCCTTCCGGACGCCACCGAAGCGACCTGGCGCGCCTGTTTGTGCGGGCTCAAGGCCTATATGGAGAAGAACGGCTTTCGCGGCGTGACGCTCGATCTGACGGGAGGACTGGACTCGGCCGTTTGCGCGGCGATGGCCGTCGATGCGCTGGGGGCCGAGCGGGTGCACGCTCTTAGCTTGTTCGGCCAAAACGCGGCGCCGGAGAGCCTGGAGGATGCCGCCGAGGTGGCAAAGGTGCTTGGGATCGCACTGGAGACCGTGCCAATCGAGCCCGGCGCCGATGGCGTTCTCACTGCGCTTGCAGCGCATTCGTCGCCGTCGCTGGACGCCAATATCGACGAAATGATTGCCGCACGCGTGCGCGGCACGCTCTTGATGGCCCGCGCGCAAGCGACCCACACGCTGCCTCTTGCCGCCATCGGCAAGTCGGATCTCGCAACCGGCTTCGCGGCGTCTTGCGGCGACATGAGCGGCAGTTTCGACCCGATCAAGGACCTTTACCGGACGGACCTGGTTCGCTTGGCCCGTTGGCGCAACGGCAAGCGGCCACTGGACGCTCTGGGCCCTGAACGCAACGTCGTGCCGCAGCGTGTTCTTTCCAAGCCGCCGCACGCGGGCTTGAGCGCCGACCGGAGTCGTCAGGCGGCGATCCCGCCCCAGGCCATCCTGGATGGGATCCTCCAAGCGCTGCTGGAAGATGGATTGAGTGTGAGCCAGGTTACCGCGCGCGGCTATGTGCTTCAAACCGTGCGGGCTGTCGCAGACCTGATTTACCGGGCCGAGCCCAAGCGCCGCCAGGCGGCTCCCGGCGTGATGCTGACCTCGCACGGCATCGCGCAGGAGCGCCGCTTTCCGATCACCAATCGCTTCCGGGATAGGCGATGACCGAAATGTTGATGACCGTTCGACCGCTTGCCGCCAAAAGCCGCGCCCGTTCTCTCGGACGGGGAAGAAGGTGACGACCATGCAGGTTACGGTTCGTTTCGCGCCTTCGCCAACCGGCTATCTCCACATCGGCAATGCCCGAACCGCGCTCTTGAACGCGCTCGTCGCCCGGCACCATGGCGGCCGCTATGTGCTACGCCTCGACGATACCGACCAGGCGCGCTCGGAAGAGAGGTTCGCCGAGGCGATCGTGGAGGATCTGCGCTGGCTCGGCATCGAGCCGGATATGGTGGTGCGCCAGTCGGATCGCTTCGCGCGCTACGAAGAGGCTGTGGTCCGGCTGAAACAGGCAGGCTTGCTCTATCCCTGTTTCGAGACGGCCGAGGAGTTGGATGTTCGCCGCAAGCGCAGGCTGGCGCGACGACTGCCGCCGATCTACGACCGGGCAGGGCTGTTTCTCGACGATACCGCCCGCCAGCAGCTTCTCGACGAGGGCCGCAAACCCCATTGGCGCTTTCTTCTTCCCAATTTCGACGACGATCCGCGCGCCGTCCGGCCGACGCCGGTGACCTGGACGGATCTCTGTCGCGGCGACCAGAGCGTCGACCTTGGATCGGTCTCCGACCCCGTGCTAATCCGCGAGGACGGAACCTTCCTCTACACGCTGCCCTCAGTGGTCGACGACATCGAGCTCGGCATCAGCCATGTTGTGCGCGGCGATGATCACGTTACCAACACCGGCGTTCAGATTGCGATCTTTCGGGCGCTCGGCGCGACGCCGCCAAGCTTCGGCCATCACAATCTTCTGGTCCGCGCGGACGGAGAAGCGCTTTCCAAACGCACCGGCGCGCTCTCGCTGCGTTCGCTGCGCGAAAGCGGTTACGAGGCTATGGCGGTGGTCTCGCTCGCCGTGCTCACCGGCACCTCGCATGCGATTGAGGCGGTCTCCAGCCTGGACCGGCTTGCGAACGTCGTGGATCTGACCTCGATCAGTCGATCGGCGGCAACCTTCGATCCGGGCGATTTGGACAATCTGAACGGTGCGGTGCTGCAGGCCTACGACTATGCCGACGTGGCTGAGCGGCTTGCCGCGCTCGGCGTTGGAGGTGGCGAAGCGTTTTGGCTCGCCGTGCGCGACAACCTCACGCGTCTGTCGGAGGCCTCGGAGTGGTGGCAGGTCGTGACGGGGCCGGTCGAACCGGCGGTCGATCCGGACGATCGGGAGCTTTTGTCGCTGGCCGCCGATCTGCTGCCGGAGGAGCCTTGGGACGAGACGACCTTCTCCGCCTGGACGAAGGCGGTGGGCAAAGCATCGGGACGCAAGGGGCGGGCGCTGTTTGCGCCGTTGCGTCTCGCGCTTACTGGCCGCTCGTCCGGGCCTGAGCTTCGGCGGCTGATGCCGCTATTTGGTCGGCAAAGAACGTTGGACCGACTTTCCGCACGTTGAGATCGTCCTCGGTGATCTCCCGTGCGTCGCTGTCGTCATCGGACTTTGGACGGAGCGGAAGCTCTTTCAGGACGGCAGAAGCGGGGGAATCTTCCGCGACTTCCTGGGCATAGGCGGCGACTGTCAGCGAACCCTGTTCGGCATCTCCCGCCTCGACCGGAGTTTCCACGCCGTCTTCGCCCGTCTCGGTGGAGGCAAGTTCGCTCGCCTCGTCTTGCGGTGCGGCGTCGAGCGGGGTGGTCAGGCCGCGATCGCCGGCGGTCTTGATCTCCGGTGCCTGAAGCTCGCAGCCACAGCCAGAGATGACCTTGTCGCGATAAAGGAACGCCGTCGGCAGCGCGGTGTAGCGCTCGCCGGAGACGGTCGAGACCATGTCCTCAGGGTCGAGATAGCTTGGATGGGAGTAGAGCGAGACGTCCGCGCCCGGGCACCGGCCCTGGCAGATGGCGAGATCGCGCCGGTAGTTGCTGCTGGATGTGGAATAGCTGACCGGGAAATAGAAGCCGTCGCACAACCGCACGCACCAGGTCTTCATGCCGCCGCCGCGATAGACGCCGACGATCCCATCCCCCTCCGAGGTTCCCGACCGGTCGAGCCGTGCCCGATTGCTGTCCGCTGGTGCCTTTTCGCGTTGGGCATCCGGCGTCTCGACGTGGCGACCGTCCTCGCGGAAACGGGACGCGCGCTGTCCGCCACCGAATAGGCGGGCGAAGAAGCCAGGGGTTTCCCGCGCCTCGGCGCCGATAAAGTTGTCCGGCCGCGTGCCATGGATGATGACGCTGCCGTGAGTGGTGATGCCTGTGTTGCGCGCAGGCTGACTGCGGGCCTGGGAGGGCTGGCTCTGCTCCTGGCGCGAGCGGCGGGTGTTGGCTTGGCGCTGGGGCTCGGGGTCGGAACAGTTGCGCGCGATCGCCCGCTGAAGCTGACGGGCGCGCGCCGGATTGGCGGACCCACCGCTTCGCTTCAAGGAGGAGATCTGCGCATCGATCCCGGCGCAGACTTGCGGCCGGCCCCAGCTCGTCGCGTTGCGGCAGCCGTTGGCATTCGCGCGGCGTTCCAGGGAGGCAATCTCGGCAGTCGCCGAACCGGCGGAATTCAGGCGCGAAAGTTCCGAGCGCATCGCGGCGCAACTCTGCGCCGATGCGCTGCCGGTACCGACGATCATCATGATCGCGAGCGCGAACAGTCCAACCAGAAGGGCCGTGCGTCTTGGAGCCGACGGCAACGTCATCGTGGCGCCTTTCATGAGCGTACGACAGCTCGATCCGGGCACGCCACCGTACCCGTACCTCACACCTGCACTCGGTTAGTCCGGGTTCGGTGGAGGTTGCAAATCAAATTCGCGCGCGCTGATTCGTTCCATACTGTTGTTGCTATGCCGACACAGCGTCCGGCTGGACCGAGGGATGGGCCTTTTTGAACGCCTGCAATTCGTTGCAAGCGGCGTAAATTTCCCGGATTTTCGGGAATGCGGAGAGGTCGACGGAAAAACGCTCGGCGCTGAAGACCTGAGGGATCAGGTAGAGGTCGGCGAGCGTCGGCGTCCCCCCAAAACTATAGGGGCCGGGCTCGACCAGGGATTCAACGGCCGTGAAGCCGCGTTGGATCCACGTTGCGATCCATTCCTGCACCTTGGGCTCTTCCACGCCCAACGGACCGCGCAGATAGCTCAGGATGGCGAGGTTGTTGATCGGGTGGACGTCGCAGCCCACGATCGCCGCCACGCCGCGCACCTTTGCTCGGGCGACCGGGTCCTTCGGCAGCAGCGGCGGCTCGGGATGGACCTCCTCCAACCACTCCAGGATCGCCGGCGACTGAACCAGGATGGTGCCGTCCTCCAGCCTCAGCGAGGGGACTCGCTCCTGCGGATTGATCGCCTTGTAGGCGTCGCTGTGCTGCTCGCCTCCGTTGCGGGTCAGGTGCACCGGGATGTGCTCGTAGGAAAGGTTCTTGTAGTTCAGCGCGATGCGGGTGCGGTAGGCGGCGCCGGAGCGGAAATAGTCGTAGAGGGCGAGCGTCATTAAAATTGGTCCTCGCTGATGGAACGGGAAAGATCGCGAGCCCGCTCGGTCAAACGCTCCAGGATCGACTGAAGCTGCGCGCGCTCGCTTGGAGATAGGGCATCCACAAGAGCCGCATTGAAGGCGCGGGCGGACGGCACGAATTCCTCGTAGATGGTGCGTCCCTGGTCGGTCAGCCGCAACAGGGCCTCTCGCTGGTCGGCGCGATTGCGTTCGCGCTCGAGGAAGCGTTTTTCCACCAAGGCAGCGACGGCACGGGAGACCTTCGTCTTGTGCATCTGACCGATGGCGCCGATCTCGGTCGCCGTCATGGTGCCATGCGGACCGAGGATCGCCAAAACGCGCCATTCAGGGATGGAGATACCGTAGCGCTCGCCATAGAGGCGGGAGAGGGACTGGCTGACCGTCTCCGACAGCACCGAGAGCAGATAGGGGAGAAAGGCGTCGAGCTGCAGTGCGTCCGCATCGCGTTCGGCGTCAGCGGCGTCAACTGTCGCCTCGGCGTTCGATTTGGAGGATTGCGGAGCTTTCGTCGCCAATTTCGAATCCCCTCCCGTTCATAGAAGCGAAAAAGGGCCGACCCGGTTGGACGCAGCCTCCCTGTTGGCGAATAGCGGGCTGGTCCCGCCGGGGCAAGAGGCAGCTGGGCGACAGGTGCGACTGACGTGGGTCTCGTCGTCTGGATCGAAACGGTTATGCCAGCATGCGCTTGAGCAGACGCCGGAAGGTTTCCTGTTCCGACGGCTCCAGCTTTGCAAGAAAGCGGCGCTCGAAATCCAGCGCCATATCCACAATTTCCGCGACCACGTTCTGGCCCTTCGCGGTCAGCGTCAGCGCCACCAGCCGGCGGTCGTCGTCCGGGATCTCCTTGACGATGAGACCGGCCGCCTCCAGCCGCGTCGCGGCGCGCGACACCTTCACTTTGTCCATCTCCACCCGTCGATAGATCTCGCGCACCGACACATGATCATTCTGGCTCAAATGCGCCAGCACGCGCCATTCCGGGATCGAAATCCCGAAGCGCTCGCCATATTCCGCGCCCAGTTCGACGGACAGGCGCGTGCCGAGCACGTTGACGAGATAGGGCACGAACTCGTCGAGATCGAAGCCAATGGTCACCTCGCTCAAGGGTGGGGCCTCCTGCATCCTGCGATTTGCGGTGGTCGATGGAACGCTACCGGATTGACTTTCGTTTCATATGATATGACCTTCCCGCAACCTTGCCCCTTTCGGGTGACAAGAGCAACGTCGCGTTCGACGAGGAGGAAGCGATGACGCTTGCCTACATGCCGGGCTTCGGCAACGACTTCGAGACCGAGTCGCTCCCCGGCGCCTTGCCCCAAGGACAGAATTCGCCCCAGCGCTGCGCCTATGGCCTTTATGCGGAGCAGTTGTCCGGCTCGCCGTTCACCGCCCCCAGAGGCACGAACGAGCGCTCCTGGCTCTATCGGATTCGGCCGTCGGTCCGTCACACCAGCCGCTTCAAGTCGATCGTGCTTGCCGATTGGAAATCGGCGCCGAACCTGGACGACAGCGAGCTCCCAATCGGACAGCTTCGCTGGGATCCGACCCCGATGCCGAATGCCGACACGAATTTCCTGCAGGGCATCCGCACCATGACCACGGCCGGCGACGCGCCCACCCAAGTGGGCATGGCGGCGCATACCTATGCCTTCAACGAGGACATGGGCGACGAGGTCTTTTTCAACGCCGACGGCGAAATGCTGGTGGTCCCCCAGGAAGGGACCCTCGACCTTTTCACCGAGCTCGGACGGATCTTGGTCGCGCCGGGCGAGATCGTGGTGCTGCCGCGCGGCATGATGTTCAGGGTTGCGCTGAAGGACGGCCCGGGCCGCGGCTATATTTGCGAGAATTACGGCGCGAAGTTCACGCTGCCGGATCGCGGGCCGATCGGCGCCAACTGCCTGGCCAATCCGCGCGACTTCAAGGCACCGGTCGCCGCTTACGAGGATCGCGACGAGCCGCACAAGGTCGTGGTCAAGTGGTGCGGCAGGTTCTACGAGACGGAGATCGACCATTCGCCGCTCGACGTGGTCGCCTGGCACGGCAACTACACGCCCTACAAATACGATCTTTCGACCTTCTCGCCGGTGGGGGCGATCCTGTTCGACCATCCCGACCCGTCGATCTTTACGGTGCTGACGGCACCGTCCGGGGAGGAGGGCACGGCCAACGTCGATTTCGTGATCTTCCCGCCGCGCTGGATGGTGGCGGAACACACTTTCCGGCCGCCCTGGTACCACCGCAACATCATGTCGGAATTCATGGGCCTCATTCATGGCCAGTACGATGCCAAGGAAAAGGGCTTCGTGCCGGGCGGCATGAGCCTGCACAACATGATGCTGCCGCACGGGCCGGATGCGTTCGGCTTCGAGAAGGCGTCGACGTCCGAGCTTCAGCCGACCAAGCTCGAAGACACCATGGCCTTCATGTTCGAAACCCGATACCCCCAGCATCTCACGCGCTACGCTTCAGAGACCCAGACCCTGCAGGACGACTATCTCGACTGCTGGTCGGGACTGGAGAAGCGCTTCGACGGAACGCCTGAGGGAAAGTGGGACTGATGAAACTCGCCACCTTGAAGACCGGCGGCCGCGATGGGCGCCTTGTCGTGGTTTCACGCGACCTGACCGAGATGACCGATGCCGGCGAAATCGCGCCGACGCTGCAGGACGCGCTCGACGATTGGGAGCATGCCGGCGCGAAGCTGGAAGCCTTGGCCGAAAGCCTGTCCCACGGGTCTGTGCCTTCGGAGCGCTTTCATGAGCACAACGCGCTGAGCCCGCTTCCTCGGGCCTATCAGTGGGCCGACGGCTCCGCCTACGTGAACCACGTGGAACTGGTGCGCAAGGCGCGCGGCGCGCAGATGCCACAGTCCTTCTGGACCGATCCGCTGATGTACCAGGGCGGTTCCGATTCCTTCCTGGCTCCGCGCGATCCGATTCGGCTCGCCGACGAGGCCTGGGGCATCGATTTCGAGGCTGAAATCGCCGTTATCGTTGACGACGTGCCGATGGGGGCCACGCCGGAGGTCGCCGCTTCCAAGATCCGGCTCATCATGCTGGTCAACGATGTGTCGCTGCGCGGGCTGATTCCGGCCGAGCTCGGCAAGGGGTTTGGTTTCTTTCAGTCCAAGCCCTCGTCGGCCTTCTCGCCGGTCGCGGTGACACCGGATGAGCTCGGATCCGCCTGGGATGGTGGCAAGCTGCACCTGCCGCTGAACGTCGACTACAACGGCAAGCCGTTCGGACGGGCGAATGCGGGCGTCGACATGACGTTCGACTTCCCGACGCTGATCGCCCATGCCGCCAAGACCCGGCCGCTCTGTGCCGGCTCCATCATCGGCTCGGGCACTGTCTCCAACAAGCTCGACGGCGGCCCCGGCAAGACCATCGAAGAGGGTGGCGTCGGCTATTCGTGCCTGGCGGAAATCCGGACGGTCGAGACCATCAACTCGGGCGAGGCGAAAACCCCGTTCATGGCCTTCGGCGACAACGTTCGCATCGAGATGCTCGACGAGAAGCACCACTCGATCTTCGGTGCGATCGAGCAGACGGTGGAGAAGTATGAGGGCTAACCGGCTGGTTCCCGCCGCAATGCTCTTCGGCGCCGTTGTGCTTGCGGCCGGCACGGCGTCGGCGGCCGACCCGACCGCGCCGGTCAAGGAGATCATGACGGCGACCGAGGCGAACTGGGCGGAGGACGGGTCGGAGTTTCAGAACCTGTTCTCGGAGGACCGGCTGAACCGGCTCTACAGCGAAGAGTTCGTCGCGCTCTTCCGTAAGGCGTCGGACAACGCGTTCGCCCAAGAGGCCGGGACGCCGTTCGACTACGATGTCATCGTAAACGCCCAGGATGGCTGCCCGCTGGAAGACGTGACGATCAAGCCGCAATCGTCCGCAAGTGGGCGAACCGTCGTCGTTGCACGCTTCAAATCGACGACCTGTTTCGGCGACGATCCCGATTTCCAGAAGGCTACCGAGACGCGCTTCGAAGTGGTGGAAGACGGCGGCCACGCCGTCATCGACGATATCCGAACGCCGGACGGCGATGGCGGTTTCAGCTCTTTGAAAAACGAGATGAGAACGTTCGCCGAGTTCAACACGTCAAACTGAGACACGAGAGCGAACCCCGCGTCAGTGCTCGGCACTGGCGGAGAGATCGACGAGACTTGAGAGGACCCCAATGGCCAAGGAATTCGCCTCCACCGGCGACATGAGCGAAAAGACCGTTTCCTTCTCCGAGGTCGGACCGAACCTCTATGCCTTCACGGCCGAGGGCGACCCGAACACCGGCGTGATCATCGGCGACGACAGTGTGATGATCTTTGACGCCCAGGCGACGCCCAGGCTCGCCAATCTGGTGATCGAGAAGGTCCGAGGCGTCACCGACAAGCCGATCCGCTACGTCACGCTCAGCCACTATCACGCCGTGCGCGTGCTCGGTGCGTCGGCCTACAACGCCGATGAAATCATTGCCTCCGATGTCTGTCGCGCGATGGTCTACGAGCGCGGGCAGGAAGACTGGGATTCGGAGTTTGGCCGCTTCCCGCGCCTGTTCCAGGGCCATGAATCGATCCCGGGCCTGACCTGGCCGACCATGACCTTCGACACCGCCATGACGGTTTATCTCGGCGATCGCCGGGTCGACCTGATGCATCTCGGGCGCGCCCATACCGCCGGCGACATCGTTGCCTGGGTTCCGGACGCGGGCGTGATGTTCACTGGCGACATCGTCGAATACAAATCGGCCTGCTATTGCGGCGACGGCCACTTCTCCGATTGGGGCGATACGCTGGATGCCATCCGCGATTTCGGACCGACGGCCATTGCGCCGGGACGCGGCGATGCGCTGATGGGCGAGGGGAAGGTCGAGGAAGCGATCGACCTGACGCGCGATTTTCTGGAATCGACCTATCGCCCGGTCGCCCGCGTGGCTGCGCGCGGCGGGACGCTGAAGGAGGCCTGGGACGCCTGCCGCGCGGCCTGTGATCCGAAATTCTCCGACTACGCGATCTACGAGCACTGCCTGCCGTTCAACGTGGCGCGTGCCTTCGACGAGGCCCGCGGCATCGACACGCCGCGCATCTGGACGGCGGAGAAGGATCGCAAGATGTGGGAAGACCTGCAAGGCTCCTGATCCTTTTTGAATACCGGGGCCGGGCGTGAGATCGACGCCCGGTCCCGCAAACAAAACGCCGGAGCACGGCGTGATCGGCGGCAGAAACCGCCGGCAAAAAGAATGCTGTCGCGCCGGCGATCCGCCGGTCGCCGGACATGGCTGGAGGAAACGACATGGCCGAAGGGGGTGCCGTCCACGGGGTCGAGACCCGTCGGGGCGTCTTTGAATTTTCCTATGCACGCTCGCCGGACCAGGACGCCACGACGCCGGTGCGCCGACCTGTGGTCATTGTCGGCGCCGGGCCGATCGGGCTTTCCACCGCGATCGATTTTGCCCAGCGCGGCATCCCGGTGGTGATCCTGGACGATGCGGATCGGATTGGCGAGGGCTCGCGTGCGATCTGCTTTTCCAAGCGCACGCTGGAGGTCTGGGACCGGCTCGGAGTTGGCCAGCGCATGGTCGATAAGGGTGTCACCTGGAAGATCGGCAAATGCTTCCTGGAAGACGACTTGGTCTACACCTTCGATCTGCTGCCGGAGGAGGGGCATCGCATGCCCGCCTTCATCAATCTGCAGCAATATTACGCCGAGCAATATTTGGTGGAGCGTGTCCTCGATCTGGATCTGATCGATCTCCGCTGGAAGAACAAGGTCACGGCCGTCGATCCGCGTGACGACGGCGTCACCGTGACGATCGAAACGCCGGATGGTCCCTATCAGCTCGATGCGGAATGGCTGATTGCGTGCGACGGCGCGAAATCCCCGATCCGCGACATGATGGGGATCGGCTTCCTCGGCCACGTCTTCGAGGACCGCTTCCTGATCGCCGACGTCAAAATGACGGCGGATTTTCCGACCGAACGCTGGTTCTGGTTCGATCCGCCGTTTCATTCCGGCCAGTCGGCGCTGCTTCACAAACAGCCGGACAATGTCTGGCGGATCGATCTGCAGCTTGGATGGGAGGCGGATCCGGAAGTCGAACGCGAGCCGGAACGGGTGATCCCGCGCATCGTGCAGATGTTGGGTCATTCCAATTTCGAGCTGGAATGGGTGTCGGTTTACACCTTCCAGTGCCGTCGGATCGACCGGTTCGTGAACGGTCGCGTGGTGTTCGCCGGCGATTCCGCTCACCAGGTGTCGCCGTTTGGCGCGCGCGGGGCGAATTCCGGTGTGCAGGATGCGGAAAATCTGGTTTGGAAGCTCGCACTCGTGCTGAAGGGCGAGGCACCGGAGAGCCTGATCGAAACCTATCAGCTCGAGCGCTCCGCTGCGGCCGACGAAAATATCGGCCACTCTACCCGCTCCACCGACTTCATCTCGCCGCGTTCGCCGTTCGAGCGGCGGCTGCGCAACGCCGTACTGGATCTGGCCCGAAGCGAGCCGTTCGCCCAGCGCCTGGTGAACTCCGGGCGACTCTCTATGCCCGCGGTTTACGAGACCCCGCTGTCCACCCCGGATGAGACGCCGTTTGCCGGCTCCGCTCAGCTTGGAGCGCCGCTGCCCGACTGCCCCATGCGGACGGCGGCGGGTGAGGACACCCATCTCCTCAACGTGCTCGGCGACGGCTTCACCGTGCTCTATGTCCGCGATGGCGGCCGGCCGAACGCCGTCGAGGGGGCGGATCTCAGGGTCATCGGCGACGAGGTGCTCGATAGCGAGGGCCTGTTCCAGCGCCGCATGGACGCCACCCCCGGCGCCACCTATGTGGTGCGGCCCGACCAGCATCTGGCGGCCCGCTTCCGCAGCTTCGACGCCGGGAAGGTCGCGCAGGCGATCGCTCGCGCCAGCGGCCACTGAGAGGGAGGACGCGACGATGGACAATCTGGTCACCCAAACCCGCTTCGCCGATCCCGATGCGGCCTATCATGCCCTGGTCGATGCCCACCGCGGCCTCTCGGAGGAGGAGAGCGCGGACGTCAACATCCGGCTGATCCTCCTGCTCGCCAACCATATCGGCGACCTCGACGTGCTGAAGGAGGCGATCGCGACCGCCAAGAAGGCGAAGGCGCCAGCGTAAAGTCGGGCACCCTGCTTTCTCGCATCGCGGCCGGACATCGGCTTTGCGCAATGTTGCGCACCTGGGCTGCGCAGGCCAGTCGGTGCGCGAATGCGCAGTACGCGCTTCGGCGCAGGACGTGCGGCTGGACGCGCCGTTTGGAACGATTTTTGTCTCGCCCTGGGTTTTTTAGGGGTTGAGTACATTTTTTGCCACAATTCGTCGATCTTCTTGGGGCCGCAGTATTCGTTCTCGCGGTTTCAGACGTTCTGCGTAGTCGGGGTGCAAAACGTACGCCGGTTGGGGTTTCGGTGCGGGCGAAGACGCGAATCTTCGGATTCGGTTGGCGGAGCTGGGGGGGCTTCGACAAACGAATAGGCAAATGCTCCGGTTGGATGGGCGCCGACATTCGCTCGGCTGTGTCCACGTCGGACGAACGCGACTCGGGTGACGCCTGTGGGCAGGGCGCGTGCGAGCCAGCTTGGAGGCCGTCGTGGGCATCGGTTCCCCCCGGTCCGCTTTTGCAGGGTTGCGACGGGGGTTCGTCGCCATCGCCCTCTTCAGCGCCGTCGTCAACATTCTCATGCTGGCCGGCCCGCTCTACATGCTTCAGGTCTACGATCGGGTCCTGACCAGCCACAGCGTGCCGACGCTGGTGGCGCTGTCTGTGCTTCTGGCCGGCCTCTACGTGGTGATGGGCACGCTCGATGCGATCCGCAGCCGAGCGCTGGTGAAAATCGGCCACTCCATCGACCTGACTGCCGCACCCAGCGTTTTCGCCCGCGTGCTTCGGGAACCTCTTTCGAAAAATCCTGATCCGGCGAGCCGTCGGGCGTTGTCCGATCTCGATCAGATCCGGCAGTTCTTCAGCGGGGCCGGCCTGGCGGCGCTGTTCGATCTGCCCTGGATCCCGATCTATCTGGCGATCGTTTATCTCATCCATCCGGTACTGGGGCTGGTCGCCACGGGAGGCGCGCTTGTCCTAGTGGCGATTGCGACCTTCACCAACCATCGGGCCCGGCGCCTCGCCGCCGCTGCCTCGGCGGCCGGCGCCGAACGGGCTGCCCTTGCCGAAGCGGCCCGTCGCAACGCCGATGTCATCGCCGGTCTCGGCATGGAAGGGGCCCTTGGCGCACGTTTCGCCGCGCTCAATGACCGCTTTCTGGGCGCGAGCGCACGGGCCTCCGAAGTAGTCGGCACTGCCGGGGTGGTCACTAAAGTCTGCAGGCTTGCGCTGCAATCGGCGGTGCTCGGTACGGGCGCCTATCTTGCGATCGATGGCGCCGTGACCGGCGGGGCTATGATTGCGGCGGCGATCATCATGGCCCGTGGGCTGCAGCCGATCGAAACGGTGGTGCAGCATTGGCGCAGCCTGCTGTCGGCTCGTGCTGCCTATCGCAACCTGAAGGACGAGCTTACCGGCACCTCTGTGCCCGAGCCGATGCAACTACCGCCACCCGCCCGCGCCCTGCGGGTCGATCGGGTGACGGTGCTTGCACCGGAATCGCGGACGCCGCTGGTGCTCGACGCTTCTTTGTCGGTGTCGGCGGGTTCCATCGTGGGCGTCATCGGCGCAAGCGGTAGCGGCAAGTCGACGGTCGCACGCACGCTGGTTGGCGCCTGGACCCCGGTGCGCGGCCGCGTGATGCTCGACTGTGCACCCCTCGACCAATGGCCGCGCGCCGATCTCGCCCGCCACATCGGCTATCTGCCGCAGGACGTCGAGCTGTTCGACGCGAGCGTGGCCGAAAATATCGCGCGCATGGAAGCGTCTCCGGACGCCGAAGCCGTTATAGCCGCCGCCCGCAGTGCCGGTATTCACGAGCGTGTCCTGTCACTTCCGGAGGGCTATCAGACCCGGATCGGCGAATGCGGCTCGATCCTGTCGGCTGGCCAGAGGCAGCGTTTGGCGCTGGCTCGTGCACTTTACCGGGACCCGTTTCTGGTCGTGCTCGACGAACCGAACGCCAACCTGGACGCGGAAGGCGAGGCGGCGCTGGTCGCAGCGCTGGAGGCGGTCCGGCGGCGTGGCGGAATCGCGGTCGTGATCGCCCATCGCCCGGGCGCGGTCCGTGTCGCCGACCAAATTGCCATCATGGAAGCCGGCCGGATCGCGCGCTTTGGCGCGCGCGAGGAGATCCTGGGGGCCCGAGCGGCTCGCCCGGGTGGGCGGCGTGCCGCAAAGGCGGCGTCGCTTGCCGTTGCGAACGACGCCACCGACGTCAAAGCGGCGGAGGAGCGGGCATGAGCGATATTCCGACTTTCAGCACGGTCTCCAGGCGCTTGAAGCGCGACCTCATCCTCGGTGGCCTGGTGTCGGCCTTCCTCGTCGTGGGCGTTGGCGGATGGACGGCCAGCGCCAAGCTCGGAGGGGCGGTCATCGCCCCCGGACAGGTGGTCGTCTCGTCCAACCTGAAGACTGTTCAGCATCGCGACGGCGGCATCGTCGGCGAAATCTACGTCGAAAACGGCACTCCGGTGTCGGCGGGCGATCTTCTGCTGCGCCTCGACGCGACGGCGGCGAACGCGCGCAAGGCGATCCTCGATGCCGAGCTGATCGCGCTTGCGGCCCGCCACGCCCGGCTCGACGCGGAGCGGGAGGGCCGCGAGACCCTGAGCGTTCCCGATACGCTGTCCGGCCGGACCGACGAGCCGGCGGTCGCCGAAGCGCTGGCCGGCGAGCGCCGCGTTCATGCCGCGCGCCGGGAAACCCTGTCGGGTCAGATCGAACAACTTGACGAGCGCAAAGCGCAGCTCAACGAGGAAATCGTCGGCCTGGAGGCTCAGCGCAACGCGAAGGAGGCGGAGATCGATCTGATCGCCGACGAGCTGGTTGGGCTGCGCTCGCTGTTGGCGCTCGGTCACGTGCCGAAGACACGAGTTATGGCGCTAGAGCGCAACAAGGTCCGGCTGGATGGCGAGCGCGGCGAGTTGGTCGCCCGGATCGCCATGACTCGCGGGCGGATTGCCGAAACCGAGATCGAAGCGCTGCAGTTGCGCCGCGACGACCGCGAGCAGGTGCTGGCGGAACTGCGCGAGGTGGAAACCAAGATCTCCGATCTGCGCGAGCGCCTGATCGCGGCCGAGGACGATCTCGCCCGGATCGATATTCGCGCGCCGACCGATGGCGTGGTGCACGAACTGGCGGTTCACACCGTGGGCGGCGTGGTTGGGCCCGGCGAGCCGATCCTGCATCTGGTGCCGCACGACGACCGGCTCGTGATCGATGTGCGGGTCGCGCCCGTCGACATCGAACAGCTCCATCTCGGCCAGCTCGCGGCCGTCAGCATCAACGCGTTCGACATGCGCGAGACGCCGCAGATCGAAGGCGAGGTGGTGCGGATTTCGCCGGATCTCAGCCATGACGAACGGCGGGACACGGCGTTCTACAGCGTTCGGATTGCGCTGTCGGACACCGAACTTGCCCGGCTGGGCGGCAAACAACTGGTCCCCGGCATGCCGGCCGACGTGTTTATTCAGACGCGCGAGCGCACGGTGATGTCCTATTTGGTGGAACCGCTTCAGGCGCAATTGCGCCGAACGTTTCGCGATCCGTGATCCCTGTATCCGTCTTAATTGCGACAAATTCAAGTAGAAGAACGTCATCGTGACGAAGAATCCGAGGTTCACAACCGCGTATTCGAGACGCGAGGCAAGCGGAAGTTCTGCTGAACTGTTCGAGTTGAAATTGGGGTGCGACGCGCGGTGCCGAGGGGGTCGCGATAAAACCAAACAAGTGAGGGTGTGACACGAATGGTTAGCGTCGATTGGAATGCGTACGAGGGCGACCGGCCCGCTTACTTCAACCCGTACGGGCTCGGTTACCCCGTGGGCTCGCCGGCGAGCTGGATTAACGGCGGCAATGCGGAGTGGCCGGCCGGCAGCGGCCCGGAGATCGGCAAAATCGTCGTGTTCGGATCCGATGATTTGAGCACCTACGATCCTGCCACCGACAAGCTCGTCTTCGGCTTTCGGACCGACGACGGCGGTGTTTCGGAAATGGGCGCCCACAATTACTGCGTCCTGTGGGAGGAGCAGCCGGACGGGAACTACACGCTGAGTGTCATGCCCGTTAGCATCTGGGAATCCCAGGAGCCGATCGGAAGCATCCCGGACATCGACCCCGCCGACCTGTCGACCCTGATCCAGAGCTGGGCGGCGACCAACAACCATTTCCAGGACGATCTGGTTGCTTCGGTCTATTCGATCGATCCCACCAGCACATTTCCGGACAACCAGATCGTGGTCCAGACCGGCGTTGCCGGCGAGACCACCACCTACGATTTCGCGGCCATGCGGGCCGCCCATGGTGAGGACATCGTGCTCAATTTCACGACCTTTACCGGTCGCGAAATGAGGATCGAGTATGACGATGCCGCCAACCAGATGACGATCTCGCACTTCGGCGAAAGCTGGGGCGGCTACAACGATGTGTGGGGCAAGACGGTCATTACCAACGTCGGGCCGGACGATCTCATCGGACTGGACCAGCTCTGGCGCTACGACAGCGCGCTGGAAGACGGTCGGCTGCAGAAGGATCGCTTCAACGGCTTCCTGAACGACCTGTCGGACGGAGGGGACGGTGCTCCGGCCGATCCGAACCTGGTCCTCACCATCGACGGCACCAGCCAGGGCATGGACCACGTCCATCTCCATGGGGATGACGATTACATCCAGGTGGACGTCGACGCCGACGATTTCTCCGCCTTCGTTGACGACAACGGCCATCTAAACCTGAAGGTCGATTCCACCGGCTTCGTGGTTATGGTGATGGAGCCGGCCGCGCAAGATCTGGTCGATACGCTCGCCGATCATCTGAAATTCTCCGACAGCAACGCGCGTGCGGAAGTACAGGAAACGCTCGCCGCGCTCTCCGATACCGGTGGCGACACGGGCGGGAGCGACGGCGGAGACACCGGGACCGGCACGGCGCCCGATCCGGCGGATGGCGAACTCCTCTATGCCGCCAACAACGGCGATCTCAGCTACGAGGTGCGCTCGTCCTGGGCTGGCGGGTTCGTGGCCGATCTCGGCTTCACGCCGGAGAGTTCGGTCGGGAACTGGCAGATCGCCTTCACCCTCGACGCCGAGATCACCAACATCTGGAACGGTCGGATCGTTTCCCACGAGGGCGACCGCTACGTGATCGAGAACGAAAGCTACAATGGCGCGCTCTCCGGAGGGCAAGAGGCAGGCTTCGGCTTCCAGGCATCGGGCAACGCCGTTGCGCTTTCAAATGTCACGCTGAACGGTGTCGCGGCGAGCTACGATGGCGGCGGTGAACCTGAACCCGAGCCGGAACCTGTGATCCCGGATGTTTCCATTCAGGACGTGACAGTTGTCGAAAATGCGGGCTCCGCCGCTTTTGCCGTGCGGTTGTCTGAAGCGGTCGATCACGATGTCGCGGTCACCTATGAGACCTTTGCCGGGACGGCGGAGGCAGGCGTCGATTTCGTCGCCGGATCCGGCAGCGTGATCATTCCCGCAGGCGCACAAGAGGCGGCCATCGTCGTCGACCTGGTCGACGATACGACGGTCGAGGCTTCCGAAAGCTTCACCGTACGCCTGACGAGTGCCGAAGGCGGGACGATTGCCGACGCCACCGCCACCGGCACCATCGAAAATGACGATGTCGCCCCGCCGACGCCGCCGGAGCTTTCCGTCTCCGTTGGCGGTCCGGTGAGCGAAGGCGGCCATGGCGGCGGCGGCACGGCCACCATCGCCGATGGGCCGTTTTCCACCAGCGGGAACGCGATCGTGGATTCCGCCGGCAACGAAGTGGAGATCCACGCGGTCAACTGGTTCGGATTGGAGACGACCCTGTCGGCGCCGCATGGCCTGTGGGCGCGCAACTGGCAGGACATGATGGACCAGATGCAGGACCAGGGCTTCAACGCCATCCGTCTGCCTTTCTCCGGCGAGCTCGTCGCGACCGGCGGTTCGCCGAGCGGGATTGATTTCTCCAAGAATCCGGATCTGGTCGGCCTCAACGGTCTGGAGATCATGGACAAGATCGTCGGTTATGCCGACGAAATCGGGATGAAGATCCTGCTGGATCATCACCGGGTCGATGCCGGCGACGGGGCCCAGGCAAGCGGGCTTTGGTACACGGACGAATACAGCGCCCAGGACTGGATTGATCACTGGACGACGCTTGCCGAACGCTATGCCGACACCGATGCCGTGATCGGCGCCGATCTGCACAACGAACCGCACGGCCCGGCGACCTGGGGCGGCGGCGGCCCCACCGACTGGGCCGCGGCGGCGGAAGCGGCCGGCAACGCCATCCATGCGGTCAATCTGGATTGGCTGATCGTCGTGGAAGGCGTGGGCGATTATCAGGGCGACAACTACTGGTGGGGAGGCAACCTGCAGGGCGTCGCCGATCGTCCTGTCGATCTCGACCAGGACAACAAGGTGGTCTATTCGCCCCACGACTATCCGCAGTCGGTCTATGATCAGCCGTGGTTCACCGACGGTTCCGACCTGTCGCAGGTGTTCTCCGATCATTGGGGCTACATCCACGAGCAGGAAATCGCCCCGATCCTGCTCGGCGAGTTCGGCTCCAAGCTGGAGACCTCCGTAGATCAGGCCTGGGCCGATGCGATCGTCCAGTATCTCGGTGGCGACTACGATCTCGACGGTACCAGCGATCTCGGGGCCGGCGAGAGCGCCATGAGCTGGGCGTGGTGGTCCTGGAACCCGAATTCCGGCGATACAGGCGGCATCCTGGAAGACGACTGGACCACCGTTCGTCAGAACGCCGTGAACCAGCTTCAGCCGCTGATCGAGGCGGACAACGGCGATCCTTCCGGCCCTGCGAGCGTCACCTTCACGGTGTCGATCGATCAAGCCCAGGAGGAGGCGGTAACGGTCTCCTACGAAACCGTGGATGGGACGGCGCTCGCCGGCAGCGACTACGAGGCCACGTCGGGCGATCTCGAATTTGCCCCCGGCGAAACCGAGAAGACGGTAACCGTCACGCTCGTGGACGACGACGTGCAGGAGGGAACGGAGAGCTTCTCGCTGAAGATCTCCAATCCCTTCGGCGACGATCTCGTGACCGAGGCCACCATCACGGACGACGAGGACGGCGGTGAGCCGGGGCCTGTGGACCCGCCGGTGGAAGATAGCGAGCTGTCGTTCGAGCTCGCCCTCGTCAACGACTGGGGCAGCGGCGCCCAGTATCAGGTCTCGATCTCCAACGACGGCGATGCGGCGATCGACGCCTGGCACCTGGGGATCGACCTGCCGTTCGAGATCACCCAACTCTGGAACGGGACCATCGTGGAAAGCGAGGATGGTCGCTACGAGATCGAAAACGCGGCCTGGAATGGGGAGATCGCACCGGGGCAGACGATCACGTTCGGCTTCCTCACCGACGAGGGCAACTTCGATCTCGACGCGCTTTTGAGCGATGCTGATCCGGAACTGCTGTCGGTTTGATCGCCGGACGAGTGGGATGAGGAAATCTGGGAACCATCTTCCTCATTCCGCGCTGCGGCGTTGATTGCCGGCGTGTTTCACGGCAGTGTGCGGCCCCGACCGGCAGCGGCCTGATCCGCTGTCTTCCCCTCGGGAGGCCCCATGCTCGACATCGGCTGTGACGTGCTGTCGGCGCGTCAGTTCGACCGCAACGATCTCGCTCGCCTTGCGGAGGTGGCGGAGCGGCTGGAGCCGATTTCGCGCGGAGAAATGGTGTGCCGCGTCCTGGAGGGCGCGGTGATGGCCAATCTCTTCTTCGAGCCCAGCACCCGGACCCGGATTTCCTTCGGGACCGCGTTCGCCCGTCTGGGCGGTGCCGTCCTCGATACGTCCGGCCTGGAAACCACCTCGATCGTGAAAGGCGAATCGCTTGCGGATACGGCGCGGGTGGTGTCGGGCTATGCCGATGTGATCGTGGTTCGCCATCCGACGCCGGAAGCCGCCAAGATCATCGCGAGCGCGGCGCTGGTGCCGGTCATCAACGCCGGCGACGGCGAGGCGGAGCATCCGACTCAGGCGCTGACGGACTTCTACACCATCGCCAAGGAGCTGAAGGCGCGCGGCAAGGAGATCGACGGCTCGACCATCGTGATTCTCGGCGATTTGCGCTACGGCCGCACCACCCATTCCCTGATCGCGCTGATGTCCGTCTTCGAGGACATCAGCTTTCGTTTGGTGTCGCCTGAAGCGCTTGCGATGCCCGACGCTTACGCCGAGATCGCTCGCCAGAACGGCCATACGGTCAAGATTGCGCGGACGCTGGAGGAGGGGCTTGCCGGCGCCGACGTGATCTACGCGACGCGTTACCAGAGCGAACGCTTCCAGATCGATCCGCAAGTGCGCGACGCGGCCGAGAAACTCCGTCTCGATCGAACGAATTTCCGGGCCTATGCGCCCGAAGACGCGGTCATCCTGCATCCCCTGCCGCGCGACGAGGTGTTCGGCGAACTGGCCACCGATATCGACCCGCTGCCGAACCTGGCCGTCTTCCGCCAGACAGACAACGGCGTGCCGGTCCGCATGGCGCTGTTCGCGCTGATCCTCGGGATTGCGGACAGCTATCAGGACCATGTCCGTGCACCGGCCTGGCCGCTGCGTCGCCGCCCTGCGAATCCGTAAGCGGAGGTCCACTTCGCCCTGAAATGGTCTTTGGTCGCCTATGAGGCTTCCGGCGTCGGGCCTTTGGCTTTGGGCGGGGCGGACAGCTCCGCCTCGATCGCCTTTTCGATCGTCGAGCGCGGCCGGGTGAAGCGAGCGAACAGATCGTAAAGGACCGGCGTCAGGAACAGGGTTAGGAGACTGGAGAGCACCAGCCCGCCGACGATCACCGTTCCGATCGCGATCCGGCTTTCCGCCCCGGCGCCGGTTGCAAGCACCAGCGGCACCGCACCGAGCACCGTGGAGACCACCGTCATGACGATCGGGCGCAGCCGCAGCGTGGTCGCTTCCACGACAGCGTCTCGCACGCTCAGGCCTTCATCGCGGAGCTGATTGGCGAATTCCACGATCAGAATGCCGTTCTTCGCCATCAGGCCGATTAGGAGGATCATCCCGATTTGGCTGTAGATGTTGAGCGAGAGGCCGGCCACCGCCAGCGAGAACACCGCACCTGCGACGCCGAGCGGCACCGTCAGCATGATCACCAGCGGGTGGACGAAGCTCTCGAACTGGGCTGCGAGCACAAGAAAGACGATCAGAAGCGCCAGGCTGAACGTCAAAAGCACGCCGCTTGCCGTCTCCTTGAACTGCTTCGACTGGCCGGAGAGACCGATCCGCGCTTCTGCCGGGAGCGTGCGGGCGGCGGCGGTCTCCATGTACGAGATCGCTTCGCCGAGCGAATAGCCGTCGGCGAGCGAGGCCTCGATGGTGATGGAGGGCAGCCGGTCGTAGCGCCGCAATTCGGCCGCCGCGGCTCCCTCGTCGACATTCACGAGCGCGGACAGCGGCACCAACGATTGGCCGTCTTCGGTGCGGATGAAGATGAAATCGATGTCGGCCGAGGAGCTGCGGTCCTCGTTGGAGGCTTGCAGCAGGACGGGATATTCCCGACCGCGATCGACGAAGCGCGTGGCCTCGCGTGAGGCGAGCAGAGTCTGCAGCGTGCTGGCGATGGTCTCGATCGAGACGCCGAGATCGTCGGCGCGGGTACGGTCGACGGACACGTTGAACTGCGGCTGGTTTTCCTCGTAGTCGAGTTCGACGTTGCGCAGCCCCGGATTGTTTTCCGCCTGTTCCAGAAGCAGGTTGGCCCAGGTTTTCACGCTGTCGAAATCGGGCCCCGAGACGACCACCTGAAGCGGTGTTCGGCTGCCTCTGAGACCGAGCCCGGCGGGTGCGACAGGAAAGCCGCGCGCGGAGGTTACCGATCCCATCCGCTTGCCCATTTCGGCCACGATGTCCTGATGGCTGCGCTCGCGCTTGTCCCAATCGGCGAGCCGGAGCACGACGAACGCCCGGTTCGGCCGGTTCCAGCTTCCGGTGAAGGTGAAGATGGAGGCGACATCCCCGGCCTCCCGCAGCGGCTCGGCGGCGCGTTCGACTTCGCGCGCGGCCTGGTCGGTGAAGTCGATGGTGCTGCCTTGCGGGGCGCTCAGGGCGACGAAGACGACGCCGCGATCCTCGCTCGGCGCGAGCTCTTGTGGCAGCGATGTATAGACGATGCTGCCGAGGCCGGCGACGGCAAGCGCGATCGCAACGACCACCAGCGGCATCCGGATCGCGCCGGAGAGGATGCGACGAAAGCCGCGTAGCACGAGGCCTTCGCGATGCGGCTTGTCGGCAGCACCGCCGGTCGGCTTGCCGCGCAGCACCTTGGAGGCGAGGGCGGGGCAGGCGGTGAGCGCGACGAAGGTGGAGATCATCACCGCGCCGGCCATCACCAGACCGAATTCGACGAACAGCTTGCCGACCTGGCCTTGCAGGAAGGAGAGCGGCACGAACACCGCAATCAGCGTCAGCGAAGTGGCGAGAACCGCGAAGGTAACCTGCCGGGTGCCCAGCGTGGCGGCGAGCAGCGGGCTTTCGCCGAGATCGATCCGGCGCTGTATGTTCTCCAGAACCACGATGGCATCGTCCACGACGAGGCCGATCGCCAGGAGCAGCGCAAGCAGGGTCAGAACGTTGATGGAAAAGCCCATCGCGCCGATCAGGACGAACGTGCCGATCAACGCGACCGGAATCGTGATCGCCGGCACCAGTGTGGCACGCCAGGACATCAGGAAAGCCAGGATCACGAGCACGACCAGGACCAGCGAGATCCCGAGCGCGCTCACCACCTCCTGGATCGAGGCGGCCACGAAGATCGCATCGTCGGAGGAGACCGTGATCTCCATGCCGGCGGGGAGGCTCGCAGCCATGGCGTCGATCTCGGCGCGGATACCGTTTGAGATCGCGATCGTGTTGGACTGGCTTTGCCGAATCACCGAAAGGCCGACGGCGGTTTCACCGTTGGAGCGCACGATGGTGCTGTCGTCCTCTACCCCGGCCACCACGCGCGCGACGTCCGACAGGTGGATTGGGTAGCCCGCGACGCGATCGATCACCACGTCGCGGAAAGCTTCGACCGTGGGAAGTCGGCTGTTGAGCCGGACCGTGAACTGCCGGCTCGCCGTTTCGATCTCGCCGGCGGGAAGTTCCAGGTTCGCGCGCCGCAAGGCGGCCTCGATGTCGGCAACGGTCAGGTTGCGTGCCGCCATGGCGCGCCGGTCCAGCCAGACCCGGACGGCGAAGGGGCGCTCGCCGGCCATGTCGACCGAGGCCACGCCCGGCACGGTCGCAAGCCGGTCGACCACATAACGGTCGACATAGTCGGTAATTTCCGCAGCGCTCATTCGATCGCTGGTGACGCCGAGCCGCATCACCGGATCGGCGTCGGCGTCGCTCTTGACGATTTGCGGCTCTTCCGCGTCGTCCGGCAGGTCGTTGCGCACGCGCGCGACGGCATCGCGGACATCGTTCGCCCCCTCATCGATGTCGCGCCCAACCGCGAACTCGATGGTGACGCGGCTCTGCCCGCGCCTTGAGGAGGAGGAGATGGTGTCGACGCCGGCGATACCGGCAACGGCACCCTCGATGATCTCGGTGATGTCGGTATCGACGATCTCCGGTGCGGCGCCGATATAGTCGGTTCGCACGGTCACGATTGCCGTGTCGATGTCCGGCAGCTCGCGGATCGGGATCTGCATCAACGCACCGATGCCGAAGACCACGATCAGAAGATTGGCGACCGCGGCTAGGACGGGACGGCGGATGGCAAGATCGGAAAGCGTCATGTGCGTCGCCGCTCATCGTCGGGATGATCGGCTGCGCTCGGCTTCACCGGTGCGCTGGACGGGGCGTTCAGGATCTCCACCGGGCTTCCGTCGCGCAGGGACTGGATGCCCCGGGAGACGACGGTCGCTCCGGACGCCACGCCGTCGGTGATTTCGACCAGGCCGTCGCGGCGTTGGCCGGTTTCGACGCGTTGCCGCACCGCCTTGCCGTCTTCTACGACGAACAGATAGGTCGCCGGCCCCTGGACCAGCAGCGCTTCCTCCGGCACCACGACCCCCTGGCGGGAGGCGAGGTTGAGATCGAGCCGCATGAACATGCCGACCGGCAGCGCCCGATCGGGATTGGGGAGCTGGGCGCGGACCCGGAACGATCGGGATCCCTGGTCGACGCGGGTGTCGATCGCGGTGACCTTGCCGGCGAAGCTGCGCTGGGGGAACGCGGCACTGTCGGCCTCGACGGCCTGTCCGTCCCGGATCTGGCCGTAGACGGTCTCCGGCAATCGGAACTCGATTTCCACGTCGCTCAGGTCGTCGAGCGTGGTCAGCACCGTATCGCTATCGACCCGTGCGCCGAGATCGACGGACGTCATGCCGACCACCCCGGCGAAGGGGGCACGAATCGTGCGGTCGGAGAGGTTGCGGTCCGCCCGGGCCAGCGCGGCCTGGGCAATCGCGAGATCGGAGCGCAACTGTTCCAGGCTGGCCTGGCTCACGGTGCTGGAGCGCAGCAGCGTTTCGCCACGCTCGACGGCCTTGGTCTTTTCCTCCAGCGTCGCTTTGGCTTCGGCAAGGGCGGCGGTCTCGATGTCGTCGTCCAGGCGTGCGATCACATCGCCGGCAGCGACTTCCTGACCGGGCTCGACTTCGAGCGCCGTGATCCGCCCTTCGGCGGAGGGGACGATGTCGACCGATTGTTTCGCCCGCGTGGTTCCCACCGCCTCGACCTGGCGCTGCAGGGTTACGGTCTCCGCGGTGGCGACCTGGACGTTGACCGATCGCGGTGCGCTGCGCTGAGCCGATCCGCCTTGTTCGGCAGGGGCGCCGTAGCGCTGATAGAGCTCGTAGCCGCCCCAGGCGAGACCGGCCAGGACGAGAACGATCACCAGTTGTCGTATCAGTCCCATCCGGATCCGCCAGCTTGCCAGGAGGCGTCGACAACCAAAATCGAGAACGGACGCACGAATCTCGGCCCGACCGGTGCTCGCCGGCCGGGGCCGTCACCCCTTTTCGACAGGCCCTTGCCCGCGCTGCCCGCTCAATGGGTCGATATCGAAAAATGGGTCGATATCGAAATGGGAACGAGCGCACGCGATTGTCTTCGCAATGCGATAAGTCTTCGCCAAAAGCGGCACGCTGCGCAAGCCACACGTGCGGTGCGCCGGGTCACTCTATTGTTAGATTTCAGGTGCGTAGGGCCAGCCGATTGCCTGCGTTACGTTCAGTTTCCCGTCAATTCGTCGAGGAGCTGATAGCTGGTGGGATTGTCGGGACAGTAGCCGCTGCCGCACTCCAGCACGGTGGAGAGACCGTTTGCCAATGCAACGACGACAAACAGGATGACGGCGATCCGGGCGAGCTGTCCATGGGCGCGGCCGCTCGACGAAAATTGGCCGTCGAGCAAGAGCATTAGACCGACACCGATCACCACCAAGCCGAACACCACGAACGCCCAGGTGTAAAGGTGCAGACCCAGCACAGGATCGCCGTCCGCACCGGTTCCGGGCACGATATGGAGCGCGACCTGGCGCAGTGCGATCGCACCGCCGATCACCGCGCCAAGCAGCATGATGCCGTAATGGCCCGGCCGCAGGCCGCATAGAAGGTTCATGGCAAGGCCGGCG
Source organism: Amorphus sp. 3PC139-8 (assembly GCF_040750475.1). Taxonomy (NCBI): domain Bacteria; kingdom Pseudomonadati; phylum Pseudomonadota; class Alphaproteobacteria; order Hyphomicrobiales; family Amorphaceae; genus Amorphus; species Amorphus sp. 3PC139-8. Next base: position 79,593 of record NZ_JABJVY010000015.1, read on the forward strand.
CCGACGATCACGAAACCAACCCGCTGCAACAGGCAGAGCGGGCAGGGCAGTTCGCCGTAGAGGATCTGTTCGACAAACGCGGCAATCAGCACGCAGGTGATCGCGAGCAGGCCGATGGCGTTGAGAGGACGGGCGAGGCTTGCGGTCATCGCGTGTCCCTCAAAGGCTGATGTTGATCGCCGAAGAGGCGTGATAACGGAACAGGTAGACAGTCAAGACGATTGTCGCCAGGACAATCCAAAGCGCCGGCCAGCGAAGATTGCGCCAGGCCAAAAGGCAGGCAACGACCACGCCGAAAAAGGGGAGCGCCATCATCGGGTGTGCCTCCATTTTATTGTTTCTGTTTCGGCGCTTGATCGCCAGCCCTTAACAGTCTCGCTTGAGCTTTGGCATCCATCGACGGACATCGCAAGCCGCGCCGCAACATCGCCAGTGAATGGACGCAACGAGGGAAGAATGGCCAGCGACGATTTGGAAATCCGGACCGGTCTTCCCGATGCGCTCAGCGTCTTGCTGGACGCGCACCCGCGGGCACTTTGGACGGAGCGGACGCCCGTCGGCGGCCTAACGGCCTTCTGACTCGAGCGGCATTTGATGTTTCGCCAGATTCTCGCCGAGCTTCGCGGCGGGGGCGAAGAGGTCGCCGATCGGCGCGGGGCGGCATCCGATTATGTCCACAAGCTGGCGCGCTATGGCAGCTTTTTCGTCTCGCAACTTCACGAGCACCATCACCTGGAAGATATGCACTATTTTCCGCTGCTGGCGGCGGCCGAACCGCGCCTGGAAGCCGGTTTCACGCTGCTGGACGGCGATCACAAGTCACTCGACGCGCACCTGGGGCGATTCGTCGACGAGGCCAATGTCCTTCTCCAGACGCTGCAAACCGAACCGGTCGATATCGCGGCCGGGCGCGCGGCGGCTTTCGCGGAAGGGATCGGAACGTTCGAGGGTTTTCTCGACCGTCACCTCACCGACGAGGAGGACATCATCGTTCCGATCTTGCTGGAGCATGGAGAAGGGCGTTTCGGCTGACCGGCGAACAGCGTCTATTCCGTAAAGTCGGCGACCACCACTTTTTCGAACCAATCGAACCACGCAAAGGTCGCGTAATGTTATAATATCCATATGCGGAAATATGAGGCGATCGAGCCCGTGCGTCTTCCGGAAAGCACGGCAAACCGCTCCCCTTACTTTTCCGCGCCCGATCCTTCATCGGAGTGTCACGGAACCTCAGCGCAAGTGTCACAGATGCCGTGTACGTGGCCGTCGCAGGTTCCCTACGCCGAGGAGGCTCCCCCCATGCTTCGTACCGCACTGATGACGACTGTCGCGCTTGGCCTTGTGGCCGCGCCGGCACTGGCCCAGGACGTTCCGCAGGCTTCCAGCCAGTGGTACAGCGATGGCCAGGCACACATTCAGGACATGCTGGCGCGCCAGCCGAACACCAACGCGGCGAAGAACGTGATCCTGTTCATCGCCGACGGCAACGGCATCGGCACCAACTACGCCGTTCGCCTCTATGACGGCCAGCAGAAGGGTATGCTCGGCGAAGAGAACGTTCTGCCCTACGAAGCCTTCCCGAGCGTCGCGCTGGTGAAGACCTACAACATCAACGCCCAGACGCCGGACTCCGCGCCGACCGCCGGCTCGATGAACACCGGCGTCAAGCAGCGCTTCAACACGATCAACCTCGGCGAGAACGCGATCCACGAAGAGTGCGCGTCCGAAGAGGGCAACAAGCTCACCACCTTCTCCGAACTCGTCAGCGGGCAGGGCAAGTCGGTCGGCGTTGTCACGACCGCTCGCATCACCCATGCGACCCCGGCTGCCGTCTATGCCAAGACGGCCAACCGCGACTGGGAAGGCGAGGCGCCGGAAGGCTGCATGGACATCGCCGCTCAGCTTTTCGAGGCGATGCAGGCCGGCACCGTCGACTTCGCCATGGGTGGCGGTCGCCGTTACTTCCTCCCGAAGGACGCGGTCGGTGATGAAAACACCAAGGGGCGCCGCCCCGACGGCCGGGATCTAATCCAGGCGGCGAAGGATGCCGGTTTCCAGTACGCCTGGAACACCGAGACGGTGAACGGCCTGAACCTCGACGGCCAGACCCCGGTTCTCGCGCTGCTCGAAGATAGCCACATGAAGTATGAGACCGATCGCGCCGACAGCGACGAGCCGTCTCTGACTGACATGACCAAGGCGGCGATCGAGTATCTCTCCAAGAACGAGAACGGCTACTATCTGGAGATCGAGTCCGGCCGCGTCGACCACGCCAACCATGACGGCAACGTCTTCCGCGCGCTGACTGACGGCGTCGAATTCGCCAACGCGGTGGCCGCTGCCGACGAGCTGACCGACGACGGCGACACGCTGATCATCGTTACGGCCGACCACGAGCATGCGATTGCCTTCAACGGCTATTGCGGTCGCGGCTCGCCGATCAACGGCCTTTGCATGGGTGTTTCTAAGGACAAGATCGAGCACACCAACGAGCCGGAAGTCGCCGCCGACGGTAAGCCTTACACCGTGGTGGGCTACCTCAACGGCGTCGGCTCCGTCCTGAAGGAGAACGGCAACGACTATTCGGGTTCGCGTCCGGACCTGACCCAGGAAGCGGCGACCGACAAGGACTACGTTCAGCAGGCGCTGATCCCGATGTCGTCGGAAACCCACTCCGGTGAAGACGTCGCCGTGTTCGCCAAGGGGCCGTGGGCGCACCTGTTCGATGGCATGATCGAGCAGAACTACATCTTCCACGTGATGAACTACGCGGTGAACCCGCAGACCGCCCAGTAAGCAGTCCGCTTTTCTACGGACGCTTTGTCACAGCTAGCAAAGGCCCGCCCTGCGCGGGCCTTTCGCTCATTTGTCATGGGGATCCGCTACCGGTTGCGGGAACTGGCGGCCCAGTTTGGAGGCGAAGTGATGGATCGGCGCGCATTTTTGTTGGGAACGGCAGGTCTGGCCGCAGCCCTGGTTCGGCCCGCCGCGGCGGACAATCTCCTGCGCATCCGCGAGCTCTACAACAAGGACCTTTCCTTCTCCGACCTCGCCAACTCAATCGCCGGGGACCGCGTCAGCGTGCGCGGCTTCATGGCACCGCCGCTCAAGGCGGAATCGACCTTCTTTGTGTTGACCGCGCGGCCAATGGCGGTCTGCCCGTTCTGCGAAACCGAGGCGGAGTGGCCGGACGACATTCTCGCCATCTATTCCAAACGCGTGGTCGACGTCGTGCCCTTCAATGTGGAGATCGAAACCCGAGGTCGTCTGGAACTCGGCACCTTCAAGGATCCGGAGACCGGCTTCGTCAGCCGGGCGAGGATCGTCGACGCGACCTACGACCGCAGCTAGGCGGGCGCAATGGGGCTCCCGCTCACGATCTCGGACTTGAAGATCTCCGGCGATCGCGGCCGGATCATTCTGCACGTTGATCGATTGTCGATCGCGCCGGGCGAGGCCGTTGGCGTGCGCGGCCCTTCGGGTGCGGGCAAGTCGACCCTTCTGTTCGCCGTGGCCGGCCTGCTTCCGATCGCCGGCGGCACGGTGCGTTGGGGAGAGGTGGAGCTTTCGGCCCTGTCCGACGCCGAGCGGGCGGCCTTTCGGCGCCAGCGGATCGGGATGGTGTTCCAAGACTATCTCCTGTTTGAGGAGCTGACCCCGCTCGCCAATGCCGGGCTTGCCGGCGCCTATTCCAAGCGCGCGCGGCGCAAGCCGATCACCAGCCGGGCTGCCGGCATGTTGGAAAAGCTTGGGATCGGGCTCGATGGCGCCCGCTCAGTTGCGAGCTTTTCCGGAGGCGAGCGTCAGCGGGTCGCGGTCGCGCGTGCGCTCGCGACCGATCCCGATATCGTTCTCGCCGATGAACCGACGGCAAGCCTCGACCGGGAGGCAGCCGACCGGCTCGTGGACGATCTCGTCCGGCTCGCCCGCGAAGGCGGCAAAACGCTGATCTCCGTCAGCCACGATCCGGCCGTACATGCCCGGATGGACCGCATGATCGAGGTGGTCGACGGCGGCTTGCGAGAGACGGTGACCGGCGATGCCTGACGCGCTCTCCGATCTCTGGGCCTCGCTGTCGCCGGCATCCCAGGACGCGATCGTCCTTGTCCTGCTTTTGCTGCCGACCCTGATCGTCGGCGCCATCGTGGTGGCAGGCTATCGTCCGTTTCCGCTCGTTCGGGCGCTGTTGTGGCGCTTCCGCTGGACCAACCTTCTGTTCATCGTTCTGATTGCGGTTTCCGTTGGGATCGGCGTCGGGCTAATCGCCCAGGAGCGCGGCCTGCGCCATGGCACGGCCAGGGCCGCCGAAAAGTTCGATCTGATCGTGGCGGCACCGGGCAGCGAAATCACGATGCTGATGGCCGCCGTCTACCTGCAGCCAAGCGACGTGCCGCTTTTGTCCGGCGAGGTCTACGGCGAGATCGCCAACCACGATCATGTGAGTCTGGCCGCGCCGATCGCCTACGGCGATTCCTATGGCCAGTCGCCGGTGATCGGAACCACGGCGGACTTCGTTACGCATCTTTCCGGCGACCTCGCTGTCGGGCAGATGTTTGCGTCCCGTACCGAAGCCGTGATCGGTGCACGCGTGCCGCTTCAGTTGGGCGCGACCTTCACGGCCGCCCATGGCGTCGGCGCGGCAGCCGAGCATGACGCCCATGGCGACTATGCCTACACGGTCGTGGGGCGCATGCAACTTTCCGGGACGCCCTGGGACCGGGCGATCCTGGTGCCGGTCGAGGCAGTCTGGGATGTGCACGGCTTGGCGCTCGGCCATGCCCCGGAGCGCATCGATCAGCTTGGCCCGCCGTTCGATGCCGACTTTTTCCCCGGCACGCCGGCCGTGCTCGTTCGCGCCGACGAGCTTTGGGCGAACTATGCGCTGCGCTCCGAATTCAGCCGAGCTGACACCATGGCGTTTTTTCCCGGCGCGGTGCTTGCCCGCCTGCACAGCCTGATGGGCGATGTGCGCGAAGTGATGTCGGTGATGGCGATCGTGACCCAGGTTCTGGTGACGGCGGGCGTGCTTGCCGGTCTCGTGATTCTGACGCGCCTGTTTGCGCGCCGGCTTGCGCTGTTGCGCGCGCTCGGCGCTCCGCGCCGCTTCGTGTTCGCGGTGGTCTGGAGCTATGCCGCGATCCTGATCGGACTGGGCGCGGTCGCCGGACTCGCCGTCGGTGTCGCGGCGACCGCGGTGATCTCGCGGATCGTGACGGCACGCACCGATATTCTCGTGCGCGCGGCGATGAGCTGGCCGGAGCTCCATCTGGTTGCCGGCTTCGTGAGCCTGACCGTGCTGATCGCGCTCACCCCGGCTTTGATCGCCTCGACCCGCCCGGTGGTTACCGACCTCCGCGCCTGACGACCTCTCGGAGCCTTGTCATGATCCGCGCCGTTGCTTTTGCTGTCCTTCTCGTCGCCGCCACCTCGTTCCCTGCCTTTGCCGGCGATGACGATCACGACCATGACGACGACCACCATGTGAGCGAACTCGGCGGCGTGCGCGCCGTTCACGCCTGGACCCGCGCCACATCGGGCGAGACCGCCTTGGTGTTCGTGGAGATCGAGAACGGCTCCGATAAGCCGGTCGCGATCGAAGGCGGAGAGGCCGACTTCGCCGGGTCGGTGGATTTGGTCGGCTTCCAACTCCAGGGCGGCGAGCCTGGCTACGTCGTCTTGCCGGAGGTGCCGATCCAGCCCGGCAAGGAGCTGAAGCTCGAACCCGAAGGCCTCGCACTTCGGCTTAACGGCCTGACCCGACCACTCCACCAGGGCAACGAGGTCGAAATCGAGATCGAGTTCGACAGCGGCCACATGGACGTGCATGTCGAGGTTGGCGCGGAGAACGCCAAGGCCCACAGCCACGCCGGCCACCAGCACTGAGGTGGTTCCTGGCGAAGTGGAAATCCGGTCGCCGTCCGGAACAGTATCTTGGTTCTGATGTCCGGAGAGTTGTGGCGTTCGTCGATCAGTCCCCGGCAGCGGACTCCGGCGACTGGAGCGAGGCCATGAGTTCGGCGCGGACGTCGGGATCATCCCAGTCGAGCACGCCGGCATGCATGGCGGCCAGGCGATGGTCGGAGTCCAGAAGCACGGTGGTCGGCAGCCCTTTGATCCCGAACAGACGCGACGACCAGCCATCGCCATCCTGGAAGGTGGCGAGATCCATCACGTCGAAACGGCTGGCCAGCATGAAGGCGACGTGGTCGTAGTCGGCCCGGTCGATGGAGACGACCAGCAGCCGATCTTCGGCGCCTGCCTGATCAAGCAACTCGGCAAATCGGGCCAGTTCCGGCAATTCGCGCCGACACGGACCGCACCAGGTTGCCCAGAAATGGACGAGCACGGGCCCCTCCGGCAAGAGCTCTGCCATCGGACGACGCACGCCGTCCGGCGGCGTTTTCAGCTCGATGCGATCGAAATCGATCGAACGCGGCTCGCGGGGCGTGAGAACATTGTCGGCATGGGCGGGAAATGACGCGGCCAGGCCGAGGATGACCGCGAGGATGCTGAAGGTGAGGCGGTGCATGGCGAGGCTAGACCTTCCACGAACGTGGTTGCTGCATGAGGCGATAGGTCATTCTCCTGCGATGTTTCCGAACAGCGAACCGGTGCGCGGTCGCGTGCGCAGATTGGCCGCGCAGAGGTGCGCGGCACAATCTGCGTTGCGGTCATTGCAACGTCATGACCGCGTTCGTATCTGCTTCAGCAGCATGGGCCGCAGACCGTCCGGGCTTGCTGGTGTCGCCGGGCGGCGGATCGGCACCGTGCCAGAGCAGGATCAGCCCGGCGGCGATCAGCCCGGCGAGCGTCGGCAGCACCAAGCTGGAGACCATCCGGACCAGGACGAAACGCGGTCCGAGCAAGGGAAGCTCGTAGCTGAGAATCCGGTGTAGCGCGAACACCGACCAGGACGTCAGGAACGCGACCATTTGCGGCTGGCCCGCACCGAGTTGCCAAACGATCAGCGCGAGCGGGAAGGACAGCATCGGCCCGCCGGGAACGACGGCGCCCACGACCGTTGCCAGAAGGATGCCGAGGAAGCCGCTGTCGTGGCCGATCAGCGCGGAGACATAGTCCGTCGGGATTAGACGTCCGAGCAAGCTTGCGGCGAGAATCGCAAGCGGAATCCGGAACACCAGGAGGCGCCCCATCCGCCCGGCTGAGCGCAAGGCTTCGATGATCTTGCCGGGATCGCAAACGGCGAGGTAGCCGAGAAGGATCACCAAAACCACGGCCAGGACAATGAGCGAGGGGTCCATCGTCAGCTTCCCGTCAGGCGAAGCGACGGATAGGCCCGGCAAAGGGCGCGCGCGATCAGGCCGGCAATGATCGGCAGAGGCAGACTCGCCAGAAAGCGCAGGAGACCGAAATCCAGCCCCATGAAGGGAACTTCCCAGACGAACAATCTGGCAAGACTGACGGTCGCCCAGGCCGTGACGAAGGTGACGAGCGCACCGGTGTCCGCGCCCGCTTGAGCGAGCGCGACCACGATCGGAAAGGACGCGAACGGCCCTCCGGGCATAATCGTTCCCATGAAGGTGGCAATCATCAGCCCCTTCATTCCGGAATCTGTGCCGAGCGCGCGAGCGACCTTGTCGCGGGGCACGATGGCCTGCGCAAACGAGGCCACCAAGATGCCCAGCACCAGCTGCGGCACGATCGCGACGATGGTCCAACCAGCCTCTGTGGCGCTTTCGACGACTTCCGCCGGACCGCCACGGCGCCAGATCGCGACGGCCGCAACGATCGCGAGGATCACGAAGGCCAGGATCGACCAATCGATCCGGCGCCGCTTCGGCGGCGATCGCCGCTTGCTCGCGTCCGTCACTTCATCCCGATCATCGGCTTTGCCGGCGTCTGGCTCGGATGCGGATTTGGAAGGGGAGTCGGTGCGCTGGTGATCGTCCATGGCTCAAAAATCGTCGGCGGGCTGGCGAAAACCCGGTCGAAAGCGCCGCAAGGTTTGCGCTCCTTTGGCGCTCAGGGCAAGGCACGAATGAAGACGGATCCTCTGGATCGCGGAGCTGCAAGCGACACGAGCCGGCGTGAGCGGCGAGACGTCTCTCCCAACCTTGTTCACATTTGGTCCGTTTGGGGGATCTCGTGCGACTGGGTGAGTCGGGCTTGGACCATGGATATGAAAGACGCGACGGGTGGCGAGAGGCTGTGACCCGTTCGGCGGAACAGAAAGAAACGACGGACGATCTGCTCTCCCGTCACCGCGACGAACTTGACAGAGAACTGATCTTCGAAAATGCGCGCATAGCCGGGAGCGGCGGTGATGCCCATTCCCTGTCCGACGAAGGCAAGTGCCGTGGTCAGGTAACGAACCCGGGTTTGCCGGACAGGAGCGAAGGGAAGGCTGGTCCAGATCGACCGCTCAAGATAGAGCGTGAAATCGTCGGAATACTGGATCCAATTGTACTGGCGCAGATCGGACCAAGACAGGGTTTCTGCGCGCGCCAGATCCGAATGTTGCGGCACGACGATTCGGATCGGCTCCCGCCAGAGAAGTTCGGCGTCGATCCCAGCCGGCATGGGGCGTTCCGGGCCGATCCCGATCTCCGCCTCGTTGTCTTGAACGGCGGGCATGATGCGATCGCCCGTCGTGTCCATGACCTGCAGGCTGATGTCGGGATAAAGTTCGGCAAACTCGGACGCTAAGGACGGCAGCAGGGAGCAGGCGAACACCTGCGACACGGCCAGCCGCACCTTACCCCGCTTGAGCGCCTTCAGATCCTCGGCGCTATCGTAGACCTGTTTGAGGTCCTCGAGAATCCGGGTGGTCACTGGCAGCATCTGGCGCCCGATCTCGGTCAATTTGACTTCCCGTTGCGCACGGTCGAACAGCGGCATCCCGTATTCGGTTTCCAGCTGGCGAACCAGCATGCTGACCGCCGATTGGGTCAGATTCATCTTTCGGGCGGCGACCGTAAAACTCCGTGCCTGGGCAACCTCGAAGAAGGCTCGCAACTGGCGCAGGGTGACGTTCATAAGTCGGCCTGATCCAATTAGAAAAATAATTCATTTGTCTGATGCTAAGTGCCTAAACAGAATGCGCAAGGGTGTTGTGCTGAGAAATTGAGCGGAAGCGGGCCAGGTGCATATCGCGATTGTCGGGACTGGGGTGGTCGGGGCCTGTACGGCAGGTTGGCTTCAACGCGACGGCCATACGATCACGTTCGTCGACCCGCGCGAGGCCGGTGAGGCCTGCTCCTTCGGCAATGCCGGTTCGCTGTCGCCAAGCGCCTGTCTGCCGGTCGGGATGCCCGGCATGTGGCGCAACATTCCGAAATGGCTGCTCGACCCGGAAGGGCCGCTGGTTATCCGCGCGCACTATCTGCCGCGCATCCTGCCGTGGCTTCTGCAATTCATGCAGGCATCGACGGAAAAGGAGGTTGTCCGCATCGCGACGGCCGTTCGCAATCTGCTGCGTCCGGTTTTCGAAGCGTACGAACCGCTAGCTCAGCGTGCCGGCGCCTCGTCCCTGATCCGGCGCAATGGCTGCCTCTACGTCTATTCTTCCCGCGAGAGTGCGCGGAGATGGAAATGGGGGATGGACCTTCGCCGAAACCTGGGCGTGGAAATGCGGGAGGTCGACAGCGACGAGCTCGCCGAGCTGGAGCCGGCCCTTAAAGGCACCTTTCGGTTCGGTCAGTTTGCGTCCGACAACGGATCCACCCCCGATCCATCGGCCTTGGTGAAGGCGATCTACGGACAGGCCATCAAGGATGGCGCCACTCATGTGCGCTCGTCCGTGACTGGTTTCGAGCTGACGGGCGGCGTGGTCGATCGGCTCGTCCTCGACGATGGGGAGCGGCTTGAGGTCGATGGCGTTGTGCTGGCGGCCGGAGCCTGGTCGGCGCGGCTGTCGCGTCAACTGGGTGCTCGGATCCCGCTGGAAAGCCAGCGCGGCTATCATGTCACCGTGGCCGATCCGAATGTGATCCTGGAACGCAACGTGATGGCGGTGGAGCACAACATCATGGTCAATCCGATGCATTCCGGCCTGCGGCTTGCGGGAACGGTGGAATTCGCCGGATTGAATGCACCACCGCGATACGAGCGCGCAGAGTCATTACTGCGCAAGGGGAACGACCTGTTCCCCGGCCTGCACGGGTCGAGGGAGTCCTACTGGATGGGGCATCGCCCCTGTCTTCCCGACAGCCTTCCGGTCATCGGGCTCGCGCCGAAGGCCGACAACGCGTTCCTGGGCTTCGGCCATGGTCATGTCGGCATGTGCGGCGGCGCGACGACCGGACGGGAGATCGCGAACCTGGTGAGCGGGCGAGACCCGGAGGTCGATCTCTCCCCCTTCAGTCCCACGCGCTTTCGATAACGTCCTCAGCCTGCAAAAAAGAAGGAGCCTTCCAGAATGACCACATTGAAGAGGCGGCAACTGTTGGCCGCTGTCCTCGGCGTGGCGTCGATTGCCGGCATCGCGTCTGGTCTCGTCGCGCCGGCCGCCGCGCAGGACAGCTATCCCGATAAACCGATTACTCTCGTGGTTCCGTTCCCGCCGGGCGGCTCTACGGATCTTCTCGCCCGACAGATCGGCGAGGCGATTTCCGGCCCGCTCGGTCAGCCGGTCGTGGTGGAGAATCGCGGCGGGGCCGGTGGCACGGTCGGGGCCAACTATGTGGTCAACTCCGAGCCGGATGGCTACACGCTGCTGATGGGTGTGACCGGCTCGAACGCCATCAGTGCCGCGCTGCGCAACGACCTGCCTTACGATCCCGTGACGGACTTCGACCCGGTCTCCATCGTCATCGCTGCGCCGTTGGCCCTTGTGGTCAATGCCGACAGCGATTTCCAAAGCGTTCAGGACGTCATCGACTACGCGAAAGAAAATCCGGAGCGCTTTACCCACGGCACGCCGGGTGTCGGAACGTCGATGCACATGACGGGCGAGCTGTTCGGGCTGGAAACCGACACCAAGCTTCTGCACGTGCCGTACAAGGGTAGCGCGCAGGCGCTTCAGGACCTTCTGGGCGGTCAGATCGACGGCATGTTCGGCGATATTCTGGTCACCTCAGAATATGTGAAGTCGGGCCGATTGAGGGCGCTGGGCGTCACCTCCACGCAGCGGCACTATCTGCTGCCGGATGTGCCTACGATCGAGGAAGCTGGCGTCGATGGCTTTGCGGCCTTCTCCTGGCAGGGCGTATTCGCGCCGGCAGGGACGCCCAAGCCGATACTCGACACGCTTTATGACGAGATCTCCAAGGCGCTGGAGTCGGAAAAGCTCCAGGCCTTCTTCGAGGAGAAGGGCTTTCTCATCGAAAGCATGCCGCCAGCGGAGTCCAAGGCGTTTATCGCTGCCGAAGTCGAGAAGTGGAAGGGCGTTGTCGAGGCCGCCGGAATCGGGCCGAATTGACGCTATCGCATGACGTGGACCGGGCATCGGGCCAACGCTCCCGATGCCCGCGAAGTCTCTAGAGTGGCCGTTCACACCCTTGGAGGGGAGGGCGCGTGACCATCCACACATCGGTCAGAGAGTATTCCGCGGCTGCGGTCGTGGTCGCGTTCGGTGTCGGCTTGGCGAGCGTGTCCGCGACTTATCCGCTCGGCAGCATGTTTCGGCCAGGGCCGGGATTTGTCCCCCTAGGGATCGGCTGCCTGATCGCGCTGCTCGGCCTCGTGATTGCGGCTGAGACCTGGGTCGGCAGCAGACGGACGGATGAGGGACCGGCGGACGAAGGGATGTCGGGCCCCGACGTCTTCGCCTGGCGCTCCGCGCTGTCCGTCGCAATCGGCATGGTGGCCTTCGCGGCCCTTGTCGATCGCGCGGGATACGTGCCGGCAACGATCGCGCTGGTGTTCATCTCGTCGCTTGGGGAAGCCCGGAGGAACTGGTGGGCGGTCGGCTTCGTCGCCGCGTTTATGGCCCTCTTCGGTTCACTCCTGTTCATCTGGGGGCTTGGCTTGCCCGTCAACACGATCGGACCACGATGAGCGAATTCTACGCGCACATCGCACTCGGCCTGCACAAGGCGCTCAGCGTCGACGGGCTGCTGTTCTGCTTCGTCGGTGTGACGGTAGGCACGATTGTCGGTGTGTTGCCCGGGATCGGGCCGCTTGCGGCGATCTCGCTGGCGCTACCGATGACCTACTATCTCGACCCTACGGCGGCGCTGATCATGCTGGCGGGGATTTTCTACGGCGCCCAATATGGCGGCTCGACGGCCTCGATCCTGCTCAACCTGCCCGGCACGGCAACGGCGGCGATCACCTGTCTCGACGGCTATCCGCTCGCCAAGAAGGGCAAAGCGCCACTTGCCCTGCTGGTGACGGCGGTGAACTCCTTTGTCGGCTCGTCGGTCGGCATCGTGTTGGTAATGGGGTTCGCGCCGCTGATTGCGGAGTTGGCGCTCGAATTCTCTTCGCCGGAATATTTCTCGGTCATGCTTCTGGGCCTGATCGCGGCATCGACGATGACTGTCGGTTCTCCCTTCAAAGGGCTGGCTATGGTGGTTTTCGGCGTGGCGCTTGGCCTAGTGGGGACCGACGTCAACACCGGCATGTTCCGGTTCAACTTCGGCATCCTTCAATTGGCTGACGGCATCAGCCTGGTGGCGCTGGCGATGGGCTTGTTCGGCGTGGCCGAAATCATCGCCAATATCGGAGGGGCACCGACCAAGCCGATGGGTGTCGGGCGCATTGCCTTCAAGGAGATGTGGCCAACGAAGGTGGAATGGAAACGGATTTGGCCGCCGACGCTTCGCGGCTCGCTGATCGGGTCTTTCGTTGGCGCGCTGCCAGGTACGGGACCGGGCATCGCATCGCTGATGGCGTACGCGGGCGAGAAGCGGTTGTCGAAACATCCAGAGGAATTCGGGCAGGGCGCCCTGGAAGGGATTTCCGCTCCCGAAGCTGCCAACAACGCCTCCGTCCAGGCGGCGTTCATTCCGACGCTGAGCCTCGGCATTCCCGGCGATGCCGTCGTGGCAGTTCTATTGGGCGCGATGATCCTGCATGGCATCACGCCGGGCCCGAACCTTATCAATGAGCAGCCTGAGATGTTCTGGGGGCTTATCATGAGCTTCTGGATCGGCAATCTTATGCTGTTGGTGCTCAATATTCCCCTGATCGGTCTATGGGTCCGGCTTCTGTCGATCCCTTATCATCTGCTCTATCCGGCAATCCTCGTCCTGGTCTGCGTTGGCGTCTATTCCTCCAACAACAGCGTCTTCGACATCTTCGTAGTGCTCGGGTTCGGTCTTGTCGGCTATCTCATGCGGCTTTTCGACTATCCCGCCATGCCGGTCCTATTGGGCTTTATTCTCGGCCCTCTGATGGAGGAGCATTTCCGCAGGGCAATGCTGCTTGCGCACGGCGATGTCGCCGTCTTCGTTCAGCGGCCGATCAGCCTGGCCTTTCTCTTGGTGAGCCTGGCCTTTCTGGTCGCGGCCTTTCTGCCCGGGCTTCGCAAGCGCTTTGCCAGTGGCGGATGACGCACGACAGCGCAATGATGCCGCCGGACTGCTCGTTTCTGATCAAAAAATAGGCCACGCCGATTTCTTTGGCATTTCGGCATTGGTTTCGTTTGACAGAACGGTGCCTCGCACTCCTAATTGCGAGATTAAATGTCGGATTGGCGATTATCGCGCGAAAGATCGCATTTGGGTGTTCCTGCCAACAGCGAGGCTTCCATGAAACTGAAAATGCTGCCCGTCGCCCTTGTCGCAGTGGGGTTGAGCACGGCGTCCGCGGGCGCGGAGAACCTGCGCTATGCGCATTTCATGCCGGCGCAGAGTTGGCAGCAGGATAAGCTCTTTGAGGCGTGGGCGGATGCCGTCAACGAGGCTTCGGGCGGCGAGCTCGACGTTACCATCTTCCCGGCACAGACGCTCGGCAAGGCCCCGGCGGGCTATGACAACGCCAAAAACGGCGTCGCCGACATCGCTTGGACGGTTCAGGGCTATACCGCCGGCCGCTTCCCGCTGAGTCAGATCATGGAATTGCCAGGGCTGTTCGACACGGCCGAAGTCGGCTCGTGCGCGTTCCAGAAGCTCTACGATTCCGGCGCGCTGGACGACGAATACAAGGACACGCATGTCCTGTTCGTCCACACTCACGGGCCGGGCCAGCTCCACATGGGCGAGGAGCCGGTGAAGACGCTCGCTGATCTGCAGGGCAAGAAGCTGCGCCGCCCGACTGCCGTCATCGGTACGTTGCTCGACGAGCTGGGCGCGGAGCCCGTCGGTCTGCCCGCTCCGGCCATCTATGAAAACCTCGAGCGAGGTGTCATCGACGGCTACATGATCACGTGGGAATCGGTCGTGGCTTTCCGACTGGCCGAGCTCACCAAGTACCACACCGATTTCGGCTTCTACTCGCTCGCTTTCGTTACCACGATGAACAAGGCGAAGTATGAGGCTCTATCGGACGAGGCCAAGGCCGCTATCGACGAGAATTCCGGCATGAAATGGTCGCTGATCGCCGGCCAGGGCTATGACGCGGCTGATGCGGAAGCCATCGAGATGCTGAAGACGGACTCGGAAATCTACGAGATTCCCGAGGACGAGCTTGCCGAATGGGAAGCCGCCGCGGAGCGGGCGAAGGAGATCTATCTCGAAGAGCTCGATTCCAAGGGCCTTCCGGGCACCGAGACCTACGAAAAGGTCGAGGAATACGTGGCCCAATGCGAGGCGGAGCTGAGCTGATCGTCGCATCGACGGCAGCTTGGGATACAAGACCTAATCCGGTCCGGCCCGTCAGGGTCGGGCCGGCGTTTTTTGTTCCTGCCTCGATCGAGCCCGTATCATGACATTCTCAACCCGCCATCACGGTCCGCTCGCGCGCGTTGCCCGTCTTGCGGTTGCGGCCAGCGAACTGCTCGCGATCGCGGCCGTCCTGGCTCTGTTCGTCGTTGTGGCATTCAATATTTTGGCTCGTAGCGTCTTCGATGCCTCGGGAGCACAGATTAATCTGATGATCCCGGGGGCCGTGGAACTGGCGAGCTACGCGCTGCTGATCGCCGTGTTCGCCGCATTGCCGGCCGGTCTCGAAAACGGGCTCATCCGGGTCGACGTCCTGACCGGACTGTTGCCGCGTGGCGTGCACCGGGTTCTCGACCGTTTCTGGTTTGTGATCCTTTTCGCCTTCGCGGCGACGTTGGCGTGGCTTTTCGCAAATCAGGTCCTGGAAACCTGGGAGCAGGGCGAGGTGACCCAGGACTGGGGCGTTCCGATGTGGGCGATCTATGTCGTGGTCACGATCGAATGCGTGGCCTTCGCCATCGTCTCGCTTGCCGAAGTGTTCGACCCGATCGTTAAGGAAGCGGAGCTGGGATGATGGATCCGCTGTCGATCGGTCTCATTTCGATCGCGCTTTTGTTCGCGATCGTGCTTCTGGGTGCTCCCGTTGGGCTCGCCATGGTGTTGGTCGGCGTCGGCGGGTTCGCCGCGATCGTCGGGATCGCGCCGGCGCTCAGCGTGTTGCAGACCGCTGCGTTCGAAACGGCCTCGAACTACTCCTTCACGCTCGTGCCGCTGTTCATGCTGATGGGCAATCTCATCTCTCAATCGGGCATGGCGGCCGATCTGTTTCATGGCGCGGAAAAGCTCACGCGCGGCCGGCCTGGCGGGCTCGGCGCTGCAGGCGTGACGGCGAGCGCCGTGTTTTCCACCGTCTCCGGTTCGTCGCTGGCGACCGCCTCGACCATGACCAAGGTCGCCTATCCAGAGATGCGCAAGCGGGGCTACGATCCGCGGCTTGCGACCGGATCGCTCGCCGCCGGCGGGACGCTCGGAATCATGATCCCGCCTTCGATCGCGCTTTTGCTCTATGCGCTGATCACAGAGCAGTCGGTCGGCGAGATGTTCCTCGCGGGCATCCTGCCGGGCGTACTGGCCTACATCCTCTACGTCATCACCGTCTTCATCATGGCGCGCATTTGGCGGGGAGAGACCGAGCTGGACCCGGAACAAGGGCCAGCCAGTCTTGCCTCGTGGCTCGAGGCGGGTCGGCTGTTCGCGCCGGCGTTTGGGCTCTTCGCCCTCGTGATGGGCGGGCTTTATGGCGGCTTTTTCACGCCGACTGAGGCGGGCGGCGCCGGCGCCGCGTTCGCGCTCGTCTATGCGGTCGCGAAGGGGATGCGCTGGAAGGGCTTCGTGCAGGCGCTTCGGGCAACGGTGGAGACGACGGCGACGATATTCTTCATCCTGATCGGCGCGGAAGTGCTCGGCTTCCTCGTCTCCACGTCGCAGCTTTCCTTCGGTATGGTCGACTTCATGCGCGATGCCGGGCTCGGGCCGTGGCAGGTGCTGATCGCGATCATGGTCTTCTACATCGTGCTGGGCTGCTTCATGGAAAGCCTGGCGATGATCCTTCTCACCGTGCCGATCTTCTTCCCTGTCATCGTCGACAGCGGGTTCGATCCGGTCTGGTTCGGCATCATCGCCGTCGTCACGGTGGAGCTCGGCCTGATTTCCCCGCCGGTCGGCATGAACCTTTTCATGGTGAAGTCGGTGGCGACGGAATTGCCGCTGAAGACCATCATGGCCGGCGTCGTGCCGTTCATCCTCAGCGATATCGTGCGGCTTGCGATCTTGATCCTCGTGCCGCAGATCGTGCTGCTGCTTCCCGGCCGGCTCTGACCCGACGGCGGTCTCAGGCGGGCGTCGCGGCTCCGTAGCCGGCCCCACCGCAGCTTTCGACGACGAGACGGTCGCCTCGATCGAGGGTGAAGGCGGAACGGGCAGTTAGGGAGATCTGGGTCCCGTCGGTGCGCAGGACCGTCGCGCGCGAGGACTGTGGCCGGCCGCCCCCCATCAGGCCTTCGGAGACCCGCTCGAACCGGTCGCCGCGCAGCGAGACAGAGACGGCATCGACCAGCGCCTCGTAGACGCGCTCGATGCCATTGCCGCCGCGCCAGCGTCCGGGGCCGCCGGAGCCGCGTCTGATCCGGGCGGACACGAGGCGGATCGGTGCGATTTCCTCCAGCGCTTCGGCGGGCATGTTCATGGCGTTGCCGACGTCGGTCGAAACCGCGTCGGCGCCATCGGCATCCGGACCGCCTCCGGCGCCTCCAGCGATGATTTCGGTCGTGACGAAGGAACGTCCGTCCGGCCAGGAGCCTGAAAAGGCAAGCACGAAGGACATGCCCGAATTGGCAGCCGGCATCCGCTCGGGCGCGGCCTGGGCCAGCGCCTGCAGTACGGCCGCGGTGATGCAGCGGACCATGCCCGTGCGCGCGTTGACGGGCGCTGGCGGTGCCGCGTTCACCACGCTCGCCTCCGGCAATGTCAACGAGATGCGGCGCAAGAGGCCGCCGTTTCGGTACATCGTGGCCGGAGCGAGGCTGAGCACGGCGTAGAGCAGGGCCGAAAGGGGCCCCGAGCGCACGCAGTTGATTGGAGCTGCGACTTGCGGCGACGAGCCGGTAAAGTCGGCCGAGATGCGCCCATCTGCGAGCGTCAGGCGGACCCGAACCTCCACCGGCGGCCGGCCCGGTGTCGGGTCGAGTCCGTCAGCTCCCTGGAACGGTCCGTCGGGCAGGGCGGCGATTAGGCTTTCCGACTGATGTTCTGCTCGGTCGAGACAGGCTGCGGTGGCGTCCAGAAAGGCGGATTCCCCGGTTTCGGTAGCGATGGTGCGCAATGAGCGGGCGGCGTCCTCGGCCGCGGCGATCTGGGCCGCGATATCGCCGAGCACCGTGTCTGGAACGCGGGAATTGAGCCGGATCAGGCCTTCCGCCTCAGGCAGGATCGTCCCGTTGCGGGCAAGGCGGGTCGGGGGCAGGCGCAACCCTTCCTGGAAAATACTCGTCGCATCCGGAGGCACAGAGCCGGGGCGCATGCCACCAATGTCCTGGTGGTGCAGAATGCTCGCCGCGAATGCGATAAGCCGTCTCTGCGAGAAGATCGGGACGAGAACGGTGATGTCGGGCAGGTGCGTTCCGCCATCGAAGGGGTCGTTCATGAAGAAGATGTCGCCCTCCGCCATGGTCTCGGCGGGAAAGCGCGCGAGGATCGCGTCTACAGAACCTGGCAGGGCGCCCAGCAGAAGCGGGATGGCATCGGACAGCGCAAGCAGTTCGCCTGTGGCGGAAAACAGGGCGCACGACGCATCGGCGCCTTCGCGCACCACCGGCGAAACGGCGGTCCGGAAGATTGTCTCTTGCATGCCTTGGGCGATTGCATCGAGGCGCATCTGCACGACGTCGAGATTGAATGCGTCCGGAACGGCGGGCTGGGTCATGACCGCGATCTCGTCATCCTGAAGCCGCCCGGAACGGCGGCACGCGTCCAGCCTTCAGCTATGGTCACGCTTTCGTCCATGCTCGGAAGCGGCCAGCGCCTGTCCGGTGTGGCCGCCCCGCGCGACAGCGTCATCGCGAACAGGTGACCGGAGAAGGGGGGCGTGATGCCGTAGCGGGCTGCATATTGCTCCACGAAGGCAGCGATGATCCGGTCCGGCGCATTGGTCGGCGTGTCGAGCTCAACGTCGAACGGGTGCATGGAGGCCGTCGGCGCGATCTCCAGGCTCAGCCACTCGACGGTGGTATCGGACGCGGCTGGAAGCAGAGCACGCAGCCGGCGGAAATACCTATCGAGCCCTGTCTGGCCGAGATCCTTCAGCGCGGCGTCGACGCGGATGCGAGCCGTGTCGCTCGACGTCATGGACAGCATCCCCATCGCACCGGCAACCGCAGAGGCAACGGGCAAAAGGATGTCTGTGCACCCCAACCGGTCGGCGATGCCGGGAACGAGTGTGCTGCCCAGTCCGCCCATGGCGACCAGGGTGACGCGGGCGGGATCGACGTTGCGCTGGACGGCATAGCGCAGCACGGCCTGGGCCACCGTTTGCTCGGCGGCCGCCACGACGGCTCGTGCCGCCTCCTCCCGGCTTTCGCTGCCCGTCTCGCGGGCAAGGGCATCGAGCCGCGTTGCCGTTTTCTCGTCAGCGGCGAGCGAGAGCGTGCCGAGCCTGGCGAGGCATTCGGTCAATATCGGATAGGTGTCACCGTCGGGCAGCTGCATGAGGATGCCGCCCAAGCCGTCGGGCTTTGCCTGCGCCAGTCCGCCCATGGTGCAACTGTGGACGTCGCTCATGATCCGGCGAAGCGGAACGTCGGCTACCTGCGAATGCCGCGTGGTGGTCGGCATGCCGTCGCGGATCAGCGCCATGTCCGTGGTCGTGGACCCGATGTCGAGCGTGATCGCCGTTACAACGCCAGCCTCGCGGGCAAGATCGGCCGCGTGGCGGGCCGCAGACGCGGGACCGCTCGTCAGATGCGCGCTGACGTCCGCGCAAGCGGCCTTGAGCGACAGAAGCTGGCCCGTCCCATCGCAGAACTGCAAGTTGCCTGCGAACCCGCGCTGCTCGAAAGCGGCTGCGAGATTGCGCATGACCGTCGCTTGCGAGGGCAGCAGCCAAGCTTCCAGACATGTCGAGACCGTCCGTTCGAACTCGCGCGGGTTCGGATCTGCGACGTGTGACACGACCACCGGCAACTCGGGAAGGCGCGCCGTAATCGCGTCCGCGCAGGCTTTCTCGTGCGTGGGCTCGAGGTGGGCGTGAAGCAGGCAAATGGCGACCGCGTCGACCGGATCGGCTTCGAGCCGGTCGATGATCTCCGACAGGCCCTGCGTGTCGAGCGGGGCGATCTCGTCGCCTGTGGCATCCAGCCGGCCACCCACCTCGTGGATGTCGTCAGTCAAGACGAGAAAGGCGGGCGTTGCCAGCCGGGCGACCGGATCATAGAGGTCGCGCCTGTTCTGTCGGCCGAGAAAGAGCGTATCGGCAAAGCCCGTATTGGTGATCAGCGCGACACGGCCGCCGCGCCGGGAAAAAAGCGCGTTGAGACCGCCGGTAGACGCGACGCGGATAGCTGTTAGCTGGGAGAGCTCGAAGTCGGCATCGGCCGAAATGGCTTCGATTGCGCGGAGGATGGCCTGGTCCGGAGCTGCCTGACCAACCGGATGTTTCGCCGTGGTGACCCGGCCGTTCCGGTCGAACGCCAGGTCGACGAACTCGAAGCCGATATCAACGGCCAGGACCCCGGTCTTCATCGCAGCCAAGACACCTCGAAAGGACGTTGTAGCGTACGGAAAACCGTGTCCGTCCCGTCTGGCGTCTTCCACATGGCCGAGACGAACAGCGTTTGCCGGTCCAGCGCGACGATGCCGTGGTGCCAGACACCGGGATTGTAAACGACGAGGTCGCGACCGCCGGCGAGGAAGGCTTGGGGAACGCTGCGGTCGCCGGGCTCGCTTTCCCAGACGACGACCAGATAGCGATTGGCGTTCAACGGCACGAACAGTTGAGCGGAATGCGGATGCTGTTCGGCCTGTGTCATCGTGAGACGGCCGGCCTCGGGCGCCGCCTCGTAGAAATCGATGGCGAAGTTGTCGGCGGTTGCGTCGTGGACGCACCGCGTCGCCGTCTTGGTGAGCGTCACGGAGCCATCGCGGATCGCTTTCACCGTCCCGACGCCGTTTTGGAGCACCTGACCGAACGGCGCGAAGGCTTCCGGCGTCAGCGCCTTCGCCTCGATCATGCCGAGGTGTCTCGATGCTTCACATGCTTCTTGTACGCCGTCGCATCCATGTCGCGGACGTCGACACTGATGGCATCGGCCTGCGGACAGGTTTCGACAAGGGCGGCGCGGCAGGCGATGGCCAACGCTTCCTTTTTCTCCGGTGTGCGGCCTTCCAGAAGCGATAGCGTCAGATGGACGAAACCGGTCGATCCGTCATCGAGCAGAAAATCTGCATAAGGGATCGCCCGCGCTTTCAGATCGGCGCGCCGCACGATGCCGGTCTCCACGACCGCATCGCACAGGGAGCGCATCATGACGGCGACATCCGGAGCCGGATCGAGCGTATCGGAATATTCGAGCACAAGGTGGGGCATGATCAAAACAGCGAAAAATATTCGCTCTGCTCCCATTCAGAGACGGTCGTGAGATAGCGTGACCATTCGGCGTGCTTGATCTGCGAGAGGTAGCGCGTGAAATCCGCGCCCAGCGCCTCGCGATAGAAGGCGCTCTCGTCGAAGTGCTCTAGCGCGGAGATCAGGCTGCGCGGTAGGCTTACGGCATCGCTGGTGTAGGGATTTTCCACGGGCGGCGGTGCCTTCAGGTTGCGCCGGACGCCATCGTGACCGCTCAGAATCTGCGACGCGATGAAGAGATACGGGTTCGCGGTGGGTTCGGCCACCCGGCTTTCCACGCGCGACGCCTTATCGTTGGGAGCCATCAAGCCGCGGATCATCGCGCCCTTGTTGTCGCGGCCCCATTGAATGCGGTCCGGGGCAAGCAGGAACGGCTGGTAGCGCTTGTATCCGTTGACGGTCGGCGTCGTCAGCAGACAGCTCTCCTTGGCATGGTCGAGCAGACCGGCAATCCAGTTTCCGGCAATCTTGGACAGAGTGCCATCATCGTGCGGGATCATCAGATTGTCGCCGGTGTCGGTATCGACGATCGACTGATGCATATGCCAGCCGCTGGGGACGATGCCATTCAGCTTGGGGCGGCACATGAAGGTCGCGTGCAGGCCCCTGCGCGCGCACACCTGCTTGACCAGAGAGCGGAACAGAACCGTCCCGTCGGCCTGTTCCAGGGGAGAACCTGGCGCGAAGGTGAACTCGCACTGAGAGGGGCCGAACTCCGCTTCCATGGAGCGGACGGGCAATCCGAGCTTCTGGCACGCGCGTCGCAGCTCGTCCATCACCTCTTCCAGCGCGTCGTAGCGGGCTTCGGTCAGGTATTGATAGCCGTGCGAGACGAGGCTCGTGTCGGGCGGGGCGGAGGGCATCCCGGAATCGGCGTGGTCGAGGCGCGTGTTGTCGACGCGGAAGACGTAGAACTCGAACTCCAGCCCGCAGACCAGAGCGAGATTGTCTTCCTTCAACTGCGCGACGGCCCGTTTCAGAATGGAGCGGGTGCAAAACGGCATCTCGTCGCCGTTCTTGTCGCGCACATCGCACAGCATCCAGCCGCTATGCGGCGACCACGGCAGGATCTTGAACGTCTCCGGATCGGGCACGATCAGAACGTCTCCGGCGCCGGTGAACCTGCCGGGACCGAAGCCGATATCGTCGTCCCACACCGGAAACACCGTCCGGTGCGAGGTGTCTTTCAACAGCAGCGTCGATGTCATCGCCAAGCCGTTGCGGAAGGCACCTGCCAGCTCGTCCGCGACGAGCGTCTTGCCGCGTAGGACCCCGTGCTGGTCGACGAAGGAAAGCCGCACGGTTTCCAATTCGGCACGCTTTGCCCGCTCGATAACCTCGGCTGCCACCCGAGCCTGCTCATCGGTGAACCGCGACTTGCCGGATTTCAGATCTGCCGGCACGGTCTTTGAGCTTTCCGACACGCTTCACACTTCCTCTGGCTGGACGGACAGGTCGGTCAGAATATCGGTGATCCACGGCACCGCCAGATCTTCCGGCAGGTCGTTTCCGGCTGCGTCGTGCACGGAGCGGGTACCGACCTGGGTGGCGCCATGGGCAATGAGCATCTCGGAGAGCTTCAAAGAGCCATGGGTGAAGGTCTCGTCATATTCGGAATCGCCCAGTCCGAAGATCGCGAAGCGAATGCCGGCAAGGTCATGTGCGCCTTTTTTCAACCGGTCGGCGAAGGGCTGTGCCGAGGCAGGAAGATTACCGTCATCATAGGTGGAGCAGACGATGACATGGAAGGTCTCACCTTCCAACTCGGCTGGATCGGTGTCGGCGAGATTGGCGCAGGTGACGTCGTGCTCCTCAGCGAGCGCCGATTGAATGTCTTCCGCCAGCATCTCCGCGTTGCCGGTCTCTGTGCCGTAAAGGACGGAAATCCTCATCTGTCCATATCCCGCTGTTTAGGAGCCTCAACCCTAGAGGCTGAATGGGACCGCGCCGATGCTTTCGCTTCCACGCAACAAGCGAAGGATCTGGCTCTCGTGCGCCGATTGTCCGGCACGCGCTTTTGAACCGTTGCCGGCGAGCTCATTGACACCCGTTGCGAATGGCATATGTTCATTATACGACTTTTAGTTCGGATATCGCGCAAAAATGTTGGCCTAAGGCGACGTTGTCAAGAGCGGCACCGGCGCGGGCATGAGAGATTCGAACGACATGGGATCTGAGATGACGGATCAGTTGGACACCGAAGACGCGGCGGCGCCGAACGCCTGGGTCAAGATAGCCGATATCGTCGATCTTGCGGGACGCCGTCCCGTCATTCCGATTACGCTTTATGGCCGGCGCCTTGTGCTCTTCCGCGACGATCAAGGGGAACTCGGTCTGATCGGACGTCATTGTCCGCATCGCGGCGCCGATCTCGTCTTCGGCAGGCGCGAGGACAACGGTCTGCGCTGTCCCTTTCACGGCTGGCATTTCGACCGTACCGGCCAATGCGTGGAGCAGCCGGCGGAGCCGGAGGATTCGACCATGTATAAGACGATCAAGCTGCCCAGCTTTCCGGTGCGCGAGCAGGGCGAGGCGATCTTCGCCTATATGGGCGAGGGCGAGCCGCCGGCCGACACGGTCGTCGCGGACGCAGCCCATTCACTCGACAACTAGGATCCCGCTCCTGCGCTGAGATAAAAACGCAGATCGGATCGGAGGACGTTCGAATGATCAGTCAGAAGCTGAACGATCAGATTACCCGAATTGGCCCCGGCACTCCGGCCGGCGCTGTCTTGCGGCGCTATTGGCAGCCCGCCGCCTTGGTCGACGAGCTGCAGGAGCAACGGCCGATCGTGCCCGTCAACCTGTTGGGCGAACGGTTGGCGCTCACGCGCGATGAAAACGGGAAGTTCGTTCTCAAGCAGCGCGTGGCCTCTGTCGACGAACCGCCGATTTACTATCCCGACTCCGATGCAATCGACATAGTCGAAGATGGCCCGACCTATCCGGTGGTGGAAAAGAAGGGCATCTTCTTTGCCTATATGGGGCCGGGCGATGCGCCGGACTTTCCCAATTTCGACTGTTTCCGCGCGCCGGACAGCCACGTATTTGCGTTCAAGGGGCTTTGGGAGTGCAACTGGCTTCAGGCGCTCGAGGTCGGGATCGATCCCTCGCACGCCTCGTTCCTCCACCGATTCCTGCAGGATGACGATCCAGCCGACAGCTACGGCAAGCAGTTTCGCGACAAGGCGGCCCACACCGACATGCCGATGACCCAGGTCCTGCGCGAGTATCCGCGTCCGGATCTTCAGGTCGAGGAGACGGATTTCGGACTGAAGATCACCGCGCTTCGTCACATGCAAAACGACCTGACGCATGTGCGCGTCACGAACCAGATTTTCCCCGAGGCGATCTGCATTCCCATGTCGCGCGAGATGATCATCACGCAGTGGCATGTGCCGATCGATGACGAGAATTGCTACTGGTATACGATCTTCACCAGCTTCGCGAAGCCGGTGAACAAAGAGCTTATGCGCGAGCAGCGGCTGAAAGAGCACCGCTTGCCCGACTATGCGCCCCTGAAGAACCGGTCGAACAACTATCACTACGATCCGGAAGAGCAGGACACCTTGACCTATACGGGCATGGGTCTGGACATCAACGTCCATGATCAATGGGCCGTGGAAGGGCAGGGCCGGATCCAGGACCGCACGCGGGAACATCTCGGGCGAGGGGACGCAGCGATCGTGCGCTACCGCCTGATGCTGCGCAAAGCCATCAAGGCCGTCGAAAACAACAAGGAAGACGCCCTGCCGATGCGAAACGGATCGGTTGCCGATCTCGTCGGACCGCTTTCCAACGACGCGATCGCTTCGACCCATGACTGGAAAGAGGCGAGCTGGCAGGCGGATATGAAGCGCCGCGCCGACTGTCCTTGGGACGCCTCCGTCTAATCGGCGGGAACACGACCGTGTCGAGCGATTCCAGATGGCGCAGGGTGCGAATATGAAGTGTGCTGTGCGCGCGGTGGCCGGGCGTGCCTTCGAGGATATTCTCGACGGCTATTTTCCGCTCAGCGAATCTGTGCGGCAGATGATGGTGCGGCACGGCTTCACGTCGATGTGGATCACGGTGCTGCACGCGCCGGTCATGACCTTGAAAGGGTTGGCGCCAACCGATCCGGTGCCATTTTCACTGCCCAAGACCTATGCCGGCATGATCGAGCACATGGCATTGGGGGCCGCTTCGTCCGACAACCGCGTGCATCTGGTGGGGGTGGGAAACTGGTTTTGGGTCGACGGGCGCGACGAGGTGGACACGTTTCCGCCCTCCACCCGTCTGGGCGAGCCGGCGTTCGTGCGCGGCATCGGGATCGGAGAGGCGGACGCGGAAGCGGGCACGCGGATGTCTGTCGCACTCGCACGTCTGGATCCGTCCGAACCGATCGACCGAGAGCTCGAAGCGGCGACCCGTCGTCTCG
Source organism: Amorphus sp. 3PC139-8 (assembly GCF_040750475.1). NCBI lineage: Bacteria > Pseudomonadati > Pseudomonadota > Alphaproteobacteria > Hyphomicrobiales > Amorphaceae > Amorphus > Amorphus sp. 3PC139-8. Next base: position 104,917 of record NZ_JABJVY010000015.1, read on the forward strand.
GCTGGCAGGCAAGCCGGGCGTGGCGGTTTGAGACGGGCGTCCCGGCCATTCGGCGGTCGGATGATCGGGACGTGCCTTCGAGCCTTTTCGGGCGCGCGGTCGGAACGGACAAACTGAGCCGAGAGGTAGCGTCGCTTCCTGCGTCTGCCTCGCTGAGCGACTGGGACCATGTGCTGGTCGATGTCAGCCCGGATCACCCGGACCGGGACGCGCTCGAATTCGCACAACGTCTCTAACCAGTAGGCTGCTCCGACATCACATACAGAGAATTCATAGAAGTCCGGCGACGGCCTTCGAGCACTCCCGTAGTGTGTTGACGATGCTGCTCCGATAGCCTTCATCCAGAAAGCGCGCGCTGTCGCCCGAAATGCCGAGCGAGGCGCATTCGCCACTCTCCGAGCGCACGGGCGTCGCGACAGCGGCCACGCCGGCTTCGAACTCACCGTCGACGAATGCGTAGCCGCGCTCTGACGTGAGCGCGATATCGGCGGCAACCTTTTCGCGGTCGAGAAGGGTGCTGGCGGTAAAGCTCTTCAACGGAGCATTTTCGATCAGGATTTGGGCCTGCTCCGGCGAACACGAGGAGACAAGGGCGCGCCCGATCGCAGTGCTGAGCAGCGGCACCCGGCTGCCGACCGTGAACCCGATGCTTGCGGGTCTGGCGTCGGCACTGGCATGGGCCACGTAAACCGCTTCCAGGCCGTCGATCATCGCCATGGAAATACCGCCCGGAACCTGCTGCGAGAAAGAGCGCAGGACGGGATCGATCGTCTTTCCGAATTGGCGTGCCTGCAAGAAACCGCTGGCGAGAACCAGAATGCGCGGCGTCAGCGAAAAGACGCGGTCGTCCTGCCGGACGTAGCCCAGATGCACGAGGGTCAGGACCAGCCGTCTGGCGGTTGCACGGTCCAGCCCGGTCGTGCGGGCGATTTGGGGGAGCGTCAAATGGGTCGACGACGTATCGAAGGCCTTCAACACGCCCATACCTTTCGCGAAGGTCAGCGAAATGTCGCGGTCCGTTATTTTGCGGCTTTCGTTCTCACGCGTCATTTATGCCTGCTCCTGCGAACCGCCCGTGCTTAAAGGTGGCGGGCCGTCCTGACAATCTGGTTCGCTCTCACGGGCCGGCCGGGGCTGCATGCAGCAGGCGATTAATCGGCATCGATTTTTGCCCAGCGTCCTATTCCGCAAGCTTTGCGAGGGTGCCGAGCGGGATCGGAGCGATTGGCATTCGGCGGCGGGACCGCGCCACCGGTTCTCCGGTCAAATGAGTGAGCGTCGCTGCGACCGAGTGACGGGCAAGTGCGCCCTGGTCCGGCCCCATCGCGGCGGTGGTGTAACGCTTCACGTGTTCGGGATGCGCAAACCCCTCGCGCAACGAAAGTGCCAAATCGCCGACGGTCATGTCGTTACAGATGTCGACGAATTGCCGCCAGGGATCACCCTTGGGGACGGCGAGAGCGGAAGCCTCCGGGGCGGCAACACTTCCGGCCAATTCGATCTCGGGACAAACGGTCGGCGCGGCATCGATCAGGTCGAGCCGGGGCAGGCTGCCGGCATCCACCGCGAGAAGGTCCACGGGAAGGGTTTGGTATCCGTGCTTGGTTTCGACCCGGGCGGCCGTAACGCGGCCACGTCCGAGCGCGGCGACGATCCGGTCGCTGGGATCGAGAACGGTCACGGCGGCGCCCGCCTGTTTCAAAAGTTCGGCGGCGCGCTGGGCGGTTTTCGGTTCATCGCTTGCGACAAGCACGCGCTGACCGGGCAGAACTGCGAAATGTTCAACATAGTCGGCGGCGGCTGAGGCGAGCATCACGCCGGGCAGGTCGTTGTTCTCGAAGATCGGCAGGAGGGACGTGCGCCCGGTTGCAAGCACCACGCGGGGCGCTCGGATCTCCCAGAGCACGGCGCCGCTGGCTTGCTCTTCCAGGGCGAGCGCGCCGTTCCGCTGTAGTGCGACGACCAAGGTCGCGGATAGGCATGTGACGCCGAAGGACGCCTCAATGGACGTGGATGGTGCCGCATCTGCAATCAGCACGGACTGTCCGTCCTTTTGGGCACTTGCGGCAGCGGCGCGTCCCGCCGGCCCGGCCCCCACAACGAGGACGTCGCAATCGATCCGCTTCACCGAGAAGGCGTCCGGCTTCCCGCCGATCGGGCCGTCGCTTGCGAGCCGGCGCAAGATCGGCTCCACGGTGTGCCAGGCGCGGGTGCCGGTCCAGAGTTTGTGGTAGAAGCCGGCGACCGTGAAGCGCGCGAGACTTGCGATCGCCAGGGCGGAACGGCGATCGGCGTGAGCGCCACGCACCTCAAGTCCGGGCGTCAGGGGCAAAGTGGTCGCGCGGGCATTGGCGTGCACCGGGGCGGGTGCTAGGCGATGGACCAGCGCGGCCGGTTCGTCGAAATTGGCGCTCATAATGCCACGCGGCCGGCGCCGGCGCGGGCTGAAGCCTGTGGCGATGATGCCATTGCGCAAAAGAGCCGAGGCGACGGTATCGTCGGACCGACCGACGAGACGACGACGGTTGAAGACGAAGGAGATGTCGCCCTCGGACGGGGGGATCTTCATCGTCCTCGCGCCTCGATCTTTTCCTCAATCAGCGCGCCGCTCTGGTAGCGCCGGGGCGAGAAAGGGGCGGCGAGCTTCGTCGGTGTGCCCGTCGCGATTTCGGTGGCGAGGGCATGGCCGGCGGTGGGCGCGGCCTTCATGCCGCCCGCCGACCAGCCGCAATTGACGAAAAGACCGGATACAGCCGTTTGCCCCAACAGCGGGCTTGCGTCGGGGGTGACGTCGATCACGCCCTCCCACATCCGCATCAGCCGAACCCCTGCGAGCGTCGGAAACAGCGTCACAAGCCCTCGCACGGACTGGGCGGCGAGGCCGAACGGGTCGGGCTCGGTTTCTCCCTCCGCATCGCTCTGCGCGATGCCAAGCACGAATTCGCCACGCGCGGTCTGCTGGACCAAGGCCCGGTGGCGCATGGAGACGACGACCGGATCCAGGACCGGCGCGATCGGTTCGGTGACGGCCGCCATCAGCGGATAAGGGACGATCGGGAGCGACAAGCCAACGGTTTCGGCGAGCGGCTTGGATGTCCAGCCGGCGGCTAGCACGACCTGATCGGCCTCGACCGCGCCGGCGGACGTCTCGACGCCCACGGCTTTCCCGATGCGTTCCAGAAGCGTCGATACGCTGACGCCTTCGACGATATCGACCCCGAGATGCGACGCGGCGCGGGCGTAGGCCCAGGCGACCGCATCGTGTCGGACCGTTGCGGCGTCTTGTTGCCAGAGACCGCCGACGATCTCCGCCTGAAGAAGGGGAAGACGTTTGCACACCGCTTCGGCTGACAGAATTTCGGCGTGGGCGCCGACGGAGGCCATGGTGTCGACCATCGCCCGGAACTCGCTGCGATCGACCTCGTCGTGGGCGAGCTGAAGATAGCCGCGCTGCGTCACCATCAAATTGTAGTCGAGCTCGCTACCGAGGGTCCGGTACCGCCGAAGCGCATCCTGAAAGAAAGCAGCGCTTGCCGGATGGCGATAGGTGGACCGGAGGAGCGCGGTGTTGCGGGCGGTGTTGCCGCCGCCGAGCCATCCGCTTTCGATGACCGCGACGCTGCGGATGCCATGGTCGCGCGCAAGATGATAGGCCGTCGCCAGACCATGTACGCCGCCGCCCACGATCACGACATCGTAGGAGCGTTTGAGATCGGCCTTGCGCCACTGGGCCGGCCAGGCCGAATGGCGCTTTGGCAGGTTGGCGAGATACTGCCGAAAGAAGCGCGTCGGAGGCTCTACCACTGGCTTTCGTAGTAGCTCTTTGCCGTCGCCAGCAAGCTGCGCATGCTGTCCGCGGCGGCCGCCTCGTCGCGCTGTTCGAAGGCGGCACAAATGGCGCGGTGATAGTCGAGGGTCGTGGCCTGATTTTCCGCGACCGATAGCGTCGCGACCCGGATCCGTTGGATCTGGTCGTCGAGCGTCTCCAAAACTTGGGCGAGGCGCGCGTTACCGCACGCGCGCAAGAGGCGGGTCCGGAAGTTGGAATTGTGGAGAATGAAAGCCTGGGTATCGCTCTCCTCGTAGGCGGCCTCTTCGCCGCGGACCTCCGATGCAATGGCGGCGATTTCGGCCACTTCGGCACGGGCAACCGCCATTGCCGCCGCCTGAGGCTCGATCAGTAGCCGCAGCTCGATAATCTCCTCCATCGCCTCGCGGGTGACTTCCGGAACGCGATAGCCCCGTCCGGTATCCTCTAAAACGCCCTCCCGGCAGAGCTGAAACAGGGCCTCGCGCACGGGCGTCCTGGAGACGCCGAGCTGCTTCGACAGATCCTGTTCCACGGCGCCGCCGTCGGGAAAGGTGCCCAGACGCACCATCTCGCGAAGGCTCGCATAAACCTGGTCGCGCAGGCGGGGCTGGCGGACGGGGAGGGAGAGGGACACGCTCATATGTATACTGTATGCAAAACGCCGCCTCCGATCAATCTTTTTGCTGCCTGTTGCGGCATTGGGGCCGGTGCGCGAATGCTGCGCTGCGGCGTAGCCATATGCTGCGCGATTCAGGCTTCAGCGGAGTTTGCGCATGTCGGCGTTTCCCGACCATCCCTTCTGGACTTTTTCCCTGGAAACCTATGGCAAGCCCGGCGTGTCGGATGCCTGCCTGGAGCTGCAGGACCGGCTGGTGGTCGACGTCAATCTGCTCCTTTTTTGCCTCTGGTGCGCGAAAGCCGGCCGCGCGACGTTTGGCGAAGCGGAAATGGCGGCCCTGCTTGGGCAGGTGGAAGACTGGCATGAGAATGTGGTCAAGCCGCTGCGCAAGGCGCGTCGGCGGATGAAGCGCGGCGCGGAGGGGGTTGCGCTCGATCTCGTGCTGGATGTGCGCAAACGGCTGTCAACGATTGAGATCGAGACGGAGCATCTGGAACAGCTCCTGATCGCGGCAGCGGCCGGTGAGGGAACGTCGGCTCCGACGGATCAGTCTGCCGAAGAAGTCGCTCGCGCCAATGTCCGCGTTTACTTCCATGCGATCGGTGCTCGTCCGGATGCCGACGACGAAGCGGTCCTTGACCAGGTGCTGCAAGCGGCCCTCGAAGCGTAGCCGGTGTAAAGCGGATCACCTGGAACGCTCGCGCTCAACTGCGCTCCACGGCCTGGGCAGCGGCATCGAGCGCTGCGGCGATTTTGTCGGCGGTCTCCTGGTCGATGGCGCCGCGGTCGATCCGAAGCCGCAAGGCGAGCTTCAGATTTTCCATCGCCCGGATCACCGGGGCGGGGACCGGATCGTCAGGGCCGGTGTCCGCGCTACGGGATAGGAGGTCTTCCGCCGCTGCGCGGTTGGCCTCCAGAAAGGACTTGCCGTCCTCCGTCACCGCGTAGCGCTTGCGACCGCCGTGTTCGGCGTCGATCTGGACGTAGCCCATGTCGTCCAGCCAGGCGAGGGTCGGGTAGATCACGCCCGGGCTCGGACTGTAGCGGCCTGAAAAACGCTCTTCGATCGACTTGATCAGCTCGTAGCCGTGGCTCGGCGCCTGGTCGATCATGGCGAGAACGAGCAGCCGAAGTTCGCCATAGTCGAACAATCGCCCGCCACGCCGGCCGCCCCGGCGATGGCGCCACCGCTTGCCGGGGGCATCGTCGGAAAAAGGATCGGGGCGATTTCCGCCGGAGTGAGAAGATCTGTCGCGCATGGATTTAGATATACGTCGATATATCGGATAGACAATCCCGGCTGGAACAGTTTCGCTATTTCTCGCCATTGCCGGAAGCTTGGCCGTCCACCTGTTGATCCTGCGTTTTTGATCCCGATAACGCCCGACATGGGCGTGGATTTCGCGTCTGTCCGCGACAGCGGGCCACAGCCATGGAACGGCGGTACCGGGCCGCTCGTTGACGAAAGGATGGCCATTCCGTGGTCGGTCCATGGCGCGTAATCACGGGGAAAACAACCAATGGCATCACAATCGAGGAGAGCCGGCGCATTCGGCGCTTGGCTCCTATGCTTGGCTGCGCTCGTTGCAGTGGTCCTTGCCGCGCTCGCAGCTTTCAGCGCCGGAAACGGCATAGCCTTCACGCCGGGATCCTACCTGGTGTTGGTGACGACCGGGCTTCTCCTTCTCGGAGGGCTCATTCTCGCCTTCGGCCATCACCTGCCGCGCTGGGTCGTGGTGGTGATGGCGATCCTCGTCCTGCTCGACATTCTCGGAACCGGCTTCGCCGCCTGGCTGCTGGAAACGAACATTCTGCTTGCGGCCGTCGCCGTCGCGGGCTTCGCCTGGCTGATCTACATCGTGATCGATCCTGCCCGCGATAGCCGCTCCGCCATTGCTGCCGGAAAGGGAGCCTGACCGGCCATGATGATAAGATCCAAATTCGTCTTAGCTCTTTCCACGGCGCTGTCTCTTTCACTGGCCGGCATGCCCGTGTTGGCGCAGAATCAGGACGGTGCCGCGGGCGCAGGAAATGCGCCGGCGGCATCCTCGTCCGACGCGCCGAACACCGGTGCGGTCGAGAACGGTCCGGAGAGCGTCCCGCGGACCACGATTTCGCCTGCGGGCCAAGGGGCAACCGTGGAAACCGGGCCGGCTGGAACCGCGCCCGGCGAGGCGTCAAAAGCGCCCGGGAAGTCCGGTCCGGACGCTTGGATGGAGACCACCGACACCTGGGCCACCTTCAATGGCGACTTGAGGGCGCAGAAATATTCGCCCGCCGACCAGATCACGCCGGAGAATGTCGGCAAGCTAAAGAAGGCCTGGGAGTATCATACCGGAGACGTGTCGGACGGCTCCGGCGATATTCCGACGTCGGTCTGGTCCGCCACGCCGTTGTTCGTGAACGACACGCTCTATCTCGGGACACCGTTCTACCGGATCATCGCGCTGGAGCCGGACACGGGCGAAGAGAAATGGGTTTACGACCCGGACGCGGTTTTGGAGGCGCTGACCCAGCCGGCGATGAAGAATCGGGGTGTCGCCTACTGGCAGGCCGATGAGCCGGCCGAGGGCGAAGCCTGTCAGAAGATCGTCTATATCGGTACCATGGACGCCAAGCTCCACGGTGTCGACGCCGACACCGGCAAGCCCTGTGCTTCGTTCGGCGACAACGGCGTGGTTGACGTCAACCAGTGGAACACAGTGAACGCGGCGTGGCCGCTGTCGCTTCTGCAGCCGCCGACGGTCTATCACGACACGCTGTTCGTCGGCTGGGCCGGCAAGGACTGGACCGATTCCGCAGCCCCTCCCGGCACTGTGTTCGCGCTGGATGCGCAGAGCGGCGAGCTCAAGTGGATGTTCCACGCGCTGCCCAACGACGTGATCGAACGCACTGGCACGGCCAATGTTTGGGCCTCGATGTCGATCGATCCGGAGCGAGGCCTGCTCTACATCCCGGTGTCGTCGCCGAGCCCCAACTACTATGGCGGCAACCGCAAGGAAAAGCTGCCGCTGGCGACCTCGGTCACCGCACTCGACACGGACACCGGCGAGGTCGTGTGGTCGCGTCAGCTCGTCCATCACGACATCTGGGACTACGACACGGTCGCGCCGCCGACGCTGGTCGATATCCAAAAGGACGGCGAGACGGTTCCGGCGTTGGTACAGAACTCCAAACAAGGCTTTCTCTACGTTCTGAACCGGGAAACTGGCGAGCCGATCTATCCGATCGAGGAACGCGACGTTCCGGCGTCCGACATCGAAGGCGAACAGGCCTCGCCGACTCAGCCGTGGGTGGATACGCCGGCGCCGGTGCTGCCCAACGAGTTTCCCGGTATTTCACAGATCGCCGATGCGGTGGCGTTCGGCGGCTGCACCGATAGGTTCGAGGAGTTGCGCTACGAGGGCAAGTTCACGCCGCCGAGCACCCAGGGAACGCTCGCCTTTCCGCCGACGACCGGCGGCGGCCAGTGGGGCGGCGGTGCCGTCGATCCCACCTCCGGAATTTACGTCATCAACGCCAACCATGTGGCCCAGATCTACACGCTTATTCCGCGCGAGGACTATCAACAGAAGTCGCAGGAAGGCGAGACCAGCGGCTACTATAAGCAGGGCGAGGTGCCCTACGGCTTCAAGCTGGAGACATTCCTCAACTGGGCCGGCATGCCGTGCTGGAAGCCGCCTTACGGCACCATCGCCGCCTATGACCTCAAGACCGGCGATCGTCTGTGGAACAAGCCGTTCGGGCAGGTCCAGAAGCACGGCTTCTATATGCCGAAGTCGTGGGGCTCGGTGACGATCGGGGCGCCGGTGATCACCAAGTCCGGGCTGATCTTCATCGGCGCGTCGATGGACAGCCGTGTGCGGGCGCTCGACATGAGGACCGGCGACGTGCTGTGGCGGGATCTGGTCGATGCCCCGGCGGTTTCCATGCCGGCGGTCTACACCTACAAGGGCAAGCAGTATGTGACGTTCGCCGTCGGCGGCAACACGATCCTGCTGCCCAAGGTCTCAGATCAGGTGGTGACCTACGCGCTGCCGGAGTAGAGCCACCGCCGCTTTGTCAGCTTCGCCGTTACACGCCGGTTGCGGGAGCGGCGAAGTTGGGGGTCGATGCGTTCGGGTCGGAAGGCAGCACCACCACTTTGGTTCCGACCGGTATGCGGCGGTAAAGATCGATGATGTCCTGATTGAACAGCCGGATACATCCCGAGGAAACCTTTGTGCCGATCGTGTAGGGCTGAGTGGTCCCGTGCAGCCGGTAGAGGGTGTCGCGACCATCCCGGTAGAGATAGAGGGCACGTGGTCCCAGCGGATTGTCCGGACCGCCGTCCATGCCTCCGGCATAGGGGCCGTAACGTTCCGGCTCGCGGGCGATCATGTCTTTGGTCGGCGTCCAGCGCGGCCATTTCGCCTTGCGTCCGATATCGGCATTGCCCTCGAAGTTGAACGCCTCGACCTTACCGACGCCGACGCCGTAGCGCAGCGCCTTGCCGTTCTCTCGGATGAGGTAGAGGAAGCGGCTGTTGACGTCGACAACGATCGTGCCCGCCTTTTGGTCGGTCGCGTAGTCGACCTCCTGCCGCAACAGCAGCGGATCGATCTTTGAAATGTCGATTGCGGGAATCGGCCAAGGCTCCGTGGTGATCGGACCGTACATGCTGACATAGTACGGATCCGGCACGTAACCGTTCGAGGCGGTCTGGGTCGTCACGGGACGCTGCGTGATGCAGCCGCCAAGTGCGAACGTCATTCCCAGGAGCACCGATCGTCTGCTTATCGACATGTTCCATCCATTTCTTAGGCGTTCAGTTCGCGTCTTTCGTGGCGAAGGGAATGGCGAGTGTCTATGGTTATGGTACGATAGTTACCATAACCGGATGGAATAGATGGATCTCAATACGCTGCGGGCATTCGTGCGCACCGTCGAATGCGGCTCGCTCTCCGCCGCGGCGCGGGATCTTGCGATCTCGCAGCCTGCCATCACAAAGCACATCCACAGGCTGGAAGAGCATCTCGACGCCAGACTGCTGGAGCGCACCGCTCGGGCCGTGCGCCTCACCGTTCCCGGACTGGCTCTCTACGAGGCCAGTTGCGAGGCCCTAGCCAAAATCGACGCGGCGATGGAGGGCGTGCGACGCGATGGGCGCGAAATCGAAGGCAAGCTCAGGCTGTTTGCGCCATCGTGTATCGGCGTGCGCCATCTTCATCCAATTGTAATGGCGTTCCAGGAGGCTAATCCCGGTGTCGTCGTGGACTTGGTTCTCGACAATCGAGAAGCCGACCTCGTTTACGAGAATTTCGATCTGGCGTTGCGCTACGGCAAACCGGCCAGTCAAAACACGGTGGTCCGGCGCATCGGATGGGTGCACCGTCTTCTGGTCGCGGCTCCTTCATATCTGGATCAGTACGGAGCGATTCGAAGCATTGACGATCTGACGGACCGGCGGGTGATTGCCACGACAGCGGTTCTCTCTCCTCGAGGAACGCTCGTTCTCCATCGGGATTCTGAGACCGTCGAGCTCGCAGTCGCTCACCTCCTGAAGACGAACAACGCCCAGGTGATCGTTTCCAGCCTCCTGGCGGGACAGGGACCGGGGCCAGTCCAAGCCATTCTTGTTGATGAGGAGCTCGCCCAGGGCCGGCTGGTACGGATCCTTCCCGACTACGATGTGGCGCCGACCGAGCTTTATCTCGCCTATCCCTCCGTCCGCTTCATGCGGCCGGTCGTTCGTGCCTTCGTCGACTTCCTCACGCCGCGTCTCAAGGCGGCAGATGGCATCGACTGACACGGTGAAAGGGGCGGACGTTAGATGCTGACCCTTTCCACGGCGGTGGCCGGGCCGTCGGGAATCTGCGTGCCTTCGGGCATAGCGGATCCTCCGTCCGGCAATTTCGGATCCTGCTTTGTTGCCGTGACGTAAGCCCGTCTTGAGCAATCGTGGGCGACGCCCAGTCCGATCCGGCGACCGGAAAACGATCAGCTTCCGACCGGTTCCGGTTCGGCGGAGAGCACCGTCTCGCCGCCGCCGCCATCGTTGACGTAGACGCACAGCGACACGCCGAATGCGCCCGGCTTCAGATCCAGCCACTGGTCGTTGAGGAAGACGGCCACGCCCTTGCAAATGAAGAAGGCGGTGTGGAGCTTATCGAATGCCTCGACGTCCGACATGTCGCCGAACGTTTTCAGCAAGCGCTGTTTCAGAAAATCTGAAATCTCATCCTCGCCTAATTCGCGTAGCTCGTCGTCGTTGCTGCCGAGAAATCTTACAACCGAATGGAAATTACCTTCATCGACGACAATCTTCATGTGACCCTACTCGCGGCGGACTTTACCTGTCGAAATCTAGACCAGCGAAGTTGGGCCGGATCATGGACAGGATAAGGCGCGTTCTGGGTCGTGGTCGTCAGATGTCCGTAAAAGGCGCCTGTGATCCGGGAAAGGGGACGCGGATCAGCGGTCGATCCGGAGCCGGCCCTCGCGTGCGGCCTGGACCAGTTCGTCGTGCTCGCGCTTATGGCGAGCCTGGGCGATGACGATGATCGCGTGCAGGGAGGGGACCAGCAGCAGGAACATGAAGGCGAACAGCGTGAGCACCGACAGGATGATCACCAGCACGATCAGAATGAGATTGAAGATCGCAGAGAAAATCTTGCCCTCGATCAGGAGCGCAATCGGCGGCAGGAAGAAGGCGAGAACATAGATCATCTTCGTCGGGCTCCGCGGAATCTCGGATCGGGTGCAGCGTGGCCAGGGCGGGATTATCGGTTTGGATCAGGCAGGAGACAATCGGACGTAACGCATTTTGCTTCCCAAGTGTCGGTCCTAGGTTGCTCAGGATGACGCTCGGGTGGACCGGATATTGTGACGCGGCCGGACCTCCGCGGTGTCGGTGCAAAATAAGATCGGCTCAGGCGCGTTGCCACCCTTGCGGACCGAGATGCTCCTGCGGTTGGAAGCGGCTCTTGTACCCCATCTTCGGCGACCCCTCGACCCAATAACCCAGATACACGAACGGCAGGCCACGCTCGCGCGCCCGGCGAATATGGTCGAGGATCATGTAGGTTCCGAGACTGCGGCGCGTCTCCTCCGGGTCATAGAAGGAATACACCATCGACAGCCCATCGGAGAGAATGTCGGTCAACGCGGTGGCCAGCAGCCGCCCGGAGCTGCGGCCGGTGAAGGCACTGTCCGGGGTGGCTTCGCGATACTCGATCAGCAGCGTATCGACATGGGTGTCCTCGACCATCATGGCGTAGTCGAGCACTGACATTTCCGCCATGCCGCCGGCCGCATGGCGGGCATCGAGATAGCTTCGGAACAAGGAGTATTGTTCGGAGGAGGGCGCCGGCGGGATCTCCTCGCCGATGAGATCGCGCGAGGTCGCCATGATCCGCTTGAATGAGCGGGTCCAGTCGAAGCCGTCCACCACCACGCGAACGGAGACGCACGCCTTGCAACCTTCGCAAGCCGGCCGATAGGCAATGTTCTGGGAACGGCGGAACCCGCCCTGGGTCAGGATGTCGTTGAGTGCGTTCGCGCGATCGCCAACCAGATGCGTAAACACCTTGCGCTCCAACCGCCCCTCCAGATAGGGGCAGGGCGCGGCGGCGGTCAGGTAGAACTGCGGGTTTTCGCTATATTGCCGCGTCATGGCGCTTCGCCCTGCAACTCCTTTCTTCGCCGGTCGCTCGCGATGCACGTGCAAGCGGCCGAAACGGCTCTCTCGGTAACGTTTAACGCCCGCCCGCCACGGGCGCAGTGAAATATGGCATCAAAGACCATAGTACCAGGGCGCCACCAGGGAAAATGTCAGCCATAGGATAATCACCAGCGGCGTTCCCGCGAACAGAAAATCGCGAAATCGGTAGTGTCCCGGACCCATGACCAGAAGATTGGTCTGATAGGAGACCGGCGTTGCGAACGAGCAGTTGGCCGCCAGAATCACCGCGACCACGAACGGCTCCGCGGCGACACCCAACCGATCGGCGAGCCCGATCGCAACCGGCGTAAACAAAACGGCGGCTGCATTGTTGGTCACGATGTTGGTCGCAACCGCGATCACCAGGAAAATCGCGGACAAGACCACCGCCGTCGATGCGCCATCGAGGGCGGAGACAACGGCATTGGCGATCGTGGTGGCGCCTCCCGTCGCCTCCAGTGCCGTCGCAGAGGCGATTGCCGCGCCGACAAGCATGACGATACGCCCGTCGATCACACGTCCAGCCTGGCGGATGTTGAGGCAGCCCGTCGCCAACATGGCCAGCGCGCCGGCAAGCGCGGCAACGACAATCGGGACCAGTTCGAAGGCGGCGGCGAGGACGACGGCGGCGAAAATGGCAACGGCCTGCGGCGCTTTGGTGCGCCGGGGCAGGTCGCTGGCGCTCCAGTCGACCAGCAGGACGTCGCGGCTAACACGGAGACGCTCGATCTGTTCGCGGGTGCCGGCGAACAGGAGCACATCGCCAGCCTCCATCCGGATCTCTGTCATGGGCGTGCGCGGCATGCGGCTGCGGCGCTGAATACCGAGCACGACGCAGCCGGTTTCAGTGCGAAAGCCGGCCTGGGCGGTGGTGCGCCCGATCAGGCGGGAGCCGGGCGCTACGATTGCTTCGGCCAGCGTAACGACGCCGTCGGGAAGCGGTTGCGGAGTGTCCCCGCCGTCGGCCGTGGTCTCCGGCATCATCGATTTGCGCTGGGACAGGATCCGCTCGATTCGCGGCCGGGTCGCCGCCACGATCACGACATCCCCCGGCCGCAGCACCAGCCCTTCGAACGGAGGCAGGAAGGCACGCTCGCCGCGCTGGACGAGGCGCACCGTCATGTCGGAAAGCTGCGGAAACAGCCCGGCGGTGGGCGCCGCACCAGCAAGCGGGTGGCCTTCCCGTACCGCGATCTCGGCGATGAACTGGCGGCCCGCGCCGCTTCTCACTTCATCGGCCATGGTGCGCCGGGGCGACAGCAGGCGCGGCAGAACGACGAGCACATAGACGGCGCCAACCGCAATCAGGACGAGCGCGAGCGGCGCAAACGAGAAAAAGCCGAGATCCACCGCGCCGGCCCGCCGGGCCACGTCGACAGCGAGCAGATTGGTGGAGGAGCCGATCACGGTCGACATGCCGCCGAGAATGGTGATGAAGGACAGCGGCATCAAAAGCCTGGATGGCGACAGGTTCACTGCCGCGCCGACCGACGCGATAACCGGCAAGAACATCACCACCACGGGTGTGTTGTTCATGAATGCGCTCAGCGCCCCGATCGCGACCAGGACGCCGGCGATCGCAAGCCCACCGAACCGATCGACGAGAACGACCATCCCCCTGGCCGGACGTTCCAGGGCGTCGGTATGAAACAGCCCTTGGCCGACGACGAGCAGCGCGAGAATGGTGATGAGACCGGGATTGGCAAAGCCGGAGATCAAGGCCGTCGCGTCGAGCTTTTGCGCGCCCGGCGCGATCCCGGCTACCGGGAAGATCAGAAGAAAGGCGACAATGACGCCAAGGCTGATTCCCTCGATCGAATAGCGCTCGGTGGCATAGAGCACCACAGACACGGCGATCACGCCGAAGGTCAGCCACATTCCGAGGTCGGGCAGCAACGTCATGCGCAATCGGTCCAGGCGGCGCAGCCCATGCGTTGGTCCTCAACAGCCTCTAGGAGAAAGCACACTCAATCATGCTTGCCTGCAAGCCGCATGCAAAACTCCCGGAGCCGGGAGATCGCCCGATTCCAGGCACACGCGCAAGAGCGGCGCCGAGCATAGGTCGTACCTCACACCGAGGACCGGGGTGAAGAAACGGGATGCTCGCTCGCGGGGTATCCGAGATAGGATTGCCTGATATCGGCCCCGAGGGACTGTCGATCGTTCCGTTACAGGCTGCGGGGAGAACGCGCGTCAAGTTCGAGGCTGCGCAGCGCGGCGGAATCCACCATCACGGTTCCAAGCACCATGTCGTGCAGAAGCCGCTTGCGATCGGAAAAGAAGGAAACAAGCAGCACCAGCGGCGTGAGAAAGCTGACGGAGAGGTAGAACAGGGTGCCATGAACCGCAGCAAGCAGTGGGTAGCACTTGTCGCCATACCAGAGCCGCAGCTCAATCCCCATTGCCCGCATGCCGGGTGTTGCTGAATTCGCCCCGCCGAGCGTGAAGGCGACGTAGAGCAAGGCCACCGCCGGCCACAGGATCGCAAACAGCATCCAGGCGAGGCCGAGGGTCAGGACGCCGAGGAACAAAACGGCGATCGAGGTCGCAAACATCAGGACCGTGATCAGGATCAGATCCATGATGAAGGCCATGCTGCGGCGAAAGCGCAAGCCCTGATAGAGTTCCGGATGCGCATAGGGGTCGAAGAGAGGGTGCCCCTCGGCGGCGTCGGTTGCGGCGCTCATCGCCCGTCCTCCTGAAGTCGATCAACCGACAAACCAGATGGGGAGGCGGCCGACGATTGTCAAAACCGCGCGCGGCGCTGCAAAGGGGCCGCGCGGTTCAGAAATGGGATTCCGCGACATCCAGCCGAGTGACCGAAAAGCCGAGCGCCTCGATGCCGGCGACGATCTCCGCGGCGTGGGCGGCATCGCGCGTTTCGATGGTGAAATCCACCGAGGTGCCCTTGGCCGGCACGTTGAGAAGCAGCCGGTGGTGGGAGACCTCAAGGATGTTCCCCGACAATCGGCCAATCACAGCGGCGAGCTCCGCGAGCACTCCTGGTCGGTCGTGGATCACTACGCGAATCGCCACGATCCGCTCCGTTCGCGCAAGTTCGCGCACCATGATGGATGCGAGAATCCGCGCGTCGATATTGCCGCCGCACAGCACCAGCCCGACCTTGCGGCCGGCGAAGCGCTCCGGTGCCATCATCACCGCGGCGAGGCCGGCGGCCCCGGCGCCTTCCGCCATTGTCTTCTGCAGCATCAGATAGGCATTGACGGCGCGCTCCAGCGACGGCTCGTCCACCAGCAGGACATCGTCCACGAGCGCACGAACGACCATCGAGGTCAGCTCGCCGATATTCTTGACGGCGATGCCCTCGGCCAGCGTGTTGCCTCCGCAAATCGGAGTTTCCCCGCGCAGAATACCCCACATGGAGGGGTAGAGTGCGGCCTCCGCGCCAACGATGGAAATGTCGGGCTTCAGCGCCTTGGTCGCGATCGAAATCCCCGAGATCAGACCGCCGCCGCCGATCGGGACCACCAGCGTGTCCAGGTCCGGCTCGTCTTCCAGCATTTCCAGGCCGATGGTGCCCTGGCCCCGGATCACGTCCGGATCGTCATAGGGGTGGATCAGGGTGTAGCCATGCTCGGCCTTCAGCCGTTCGCATTCGATCTGGGAATCGGCGAGCGTTTCGCCTTTCAAGACGACCTTGGCGCCGCGCGACTGGGTCGACTGGACTTTTACGAACGGGGTGGTCTCCGGCATCACGATCGTGGCCGGAATGCCGAGGCGGCTCGCATGATAGGCTACCGCCTGCGCATGATTGCCCGCCGACATGGCGATCACGCCCTGGGCGCGCTCCTCCTCCGTCAGCCGCAACATGCGCACCAGCGCACCTCGGTCCTTGAAGGAGTTGGTGACCTGCATGTTCTCGTATTTGACGAAGACGTCCGTGCCGACGAGTTGAGAGAGCTTCGGCGCGGCCAGAAGTGGCGTGCGCACCACCTGGCCTTCGATCATCGCCGCCGCCTCGCGGATCGCGTCGAGATCGGGCAGGCGCGGGTCCGGCAGGTCATGGGATGGGCTGGAAGTCATCGTCCGAATCTCCGCGCGTGATTTTCGTCTCTTATAGTCGCGGATGCGCGGCGAAAATGGCTAAAGCGGGCCTCCGGCCAGCCGTTCTGCGACCCGAGGCGCGAAATAGGTGAGAATGCCGTCGGCGCCAGCACGCTTGAACCCCAGCAGGCTTTCCACCATCACCCGATCGCCGTCGAGCCAGCCGCGCTCCGCCGCGCCCATCAGCATCGCGTATTCGCCGGACACCTGATAGGCGAACGTCGGCACCGCGAAGGCGTCCTTCACCCGCCGGACGATGTCGAGATAGGGCATGCCGGGCTTTACCATGACCATGTCGGCGCCCTCTGACAGATCGAGCTCGACCTCTCTGAGGGCTTCGTCGGAGTTGCCGGGATCCATCTGGTAGGTGCGCTTGTCCCCTTTCAGCGCCGCGGAGGTGCCGATGGCGTCCCGGAACGGCCCGTAAAAGGCGGAGGCGTACTTTGCGGCATAGGCCATGATCTGAACGCGCTCATAGCCGGCTTCGTCGAGGGTGGCGCGAATCGCGCCAACCCGCCCGTCCATCATGTCCGACGGGGCGATCACGTCGGCGCCCGCTTGAGCCTGCACCAGCGCCTGGCCGCAGAGCTGCGCCACCGAAGCGTCGTTCACGATCTCGTCGCCCGACATCAGTCCATCGTGGCCGTGGCTGGTGTAGGGGTCGAGGGCCACGTCGGTAACGATGCCGATCTCCGGCACCGCCGCCTTGATCGCACGGCAGGCCTGACAGACCAGGTTTTCCCCGTTGAGCGCTTCACTGCCGGTGGGGTCGCGCAAATCGCTCTCGGTATAGGGGAACAGCGCGATTGCCGGTATCCGAAGCTTTGCCGCCCGTTCCGCCTCGCGCACGATGTTATCCACCGACAGGCGATCGACGCCCGGCATGGATGTGACCGGCTCGCGCCGATTCTCGCCATCGATGACGAACATCGGCCAGATCAGGTCGTCGACCGTCAGCACGTTCTCGCGTACCAGACGCCGCGACCAATCGGCCTGGCGAGGGCGGCGCAGACGCCGGCCTTGAAGGATATCGCGAACGTCGACGGATTGGGAAAAGCGGGCAGGATCGATGGTCATGAGAAGTGCCAGTTCTGTCGGCCCAAGGCGGGCGGGCGAGGCCAGTTGCGCCAAGCTAGTTTATTCGATCGGCGCAGGAAATAGCCGGATCGACAGAGGCGAGCCAAGCCGGCGTCGCCGCTTCGATCTTGACCGCGCCGCGATCGCGGCGCATGCCGGCTGAATGATCCGTCCGTTCGAAGGCCGCAGATGATCGACATCGAAGCTTTGAAGCTGGAGCCGAGCAAACTCGCTTGGCGCACCGTCATGACGGTATTTCTTCGCACGCTGGCGGTGCTCTGGCTCGTTGCAGGCGTTGCTGCGTGGGCGCGGATCATCGGCGTTCTGCAATTTGGCGACCTTTGGTTCTGGCAGCTCCAGACAGAGGTTCAGATCGCGGCGGTCTATTTCGCGGTGCTCAACCTCGTGGCCGGGGTCGGGTTGTGGTTGACCGTCTCGTGGGGCACGGTGCTGTGGCTCCTGGCAGCCACCAGCCAGATCATCGTGCATACGGCCATGGCGGACATCTTCGGGGGCAGCATCCTGATGGTGATCGGCAACGTTTTGACGATCCTCGCCTTTGTCGTCCTTGTGATCATGATCGAGCGCGAGGAAGCGCAATAGCGGAGCTGCGCAAGCGCAACGGGGAGGGCGCCGCGATGGCGAAGATCGGCTTCATCGGCCTTGGCCGGATTGGCGAGACCATGGCCGTGCGCCTGCTGAACGCGGGCCACGCCATCGTCGGCTACGACTTCCGCGAAGGCGTCGGAACCGGTGTCACCGAAGCGGGCGGACGGCTGGCGGGATCGCTGATCGAGCTTTCCGGCGAGGCCGAAATCATCGTCACGCTGCTTACCGATCCGGGAGCCGTGCGGGCGACCTATCTCGGTGGGGATGGGATCATCGCCCTATCGCGGCCGGGGACGCTCCTGATCGACTGCTCGACCACGGATGTCGAAACCGCTCGCGCCGTCGCCACCGAGGCCGACGAAGCCGGGCTTCTCATGGTGGATGCGCCCGCAACGGCCGGATCGAGGTCAGCGGAGGCCGAAGCCCTGAGCGTGCTTGTCGGTGGATCGGATGAGGCGGTCGCGGCGGCGAAGCCGATCCTGGAGGCCGTCAGCGACAGCCTGGTGCATGTTGGCCCCTCCGGATCGGGTCAGGCGGCGACGATCTGCACCAATCTTGTGCTCGGCGTTTCGATGATCGCGGTTTCGGAGGCCGGCAATCTTGCCGATGCGCTGGGTCTCGACCGCCAAGCTTACATGACGGCGCTCTCGGCGGCGTCGATGTCACACGCCGCGCTTGCACGGCGCTGGCCGGAACCCGGCCACGTGGACGGCCGCACTAACCTATCCGGCGCGACGATGTTGACCGACTTGAACCTGGTCCAGGATGCCGCCCGCAAAACCGGCACGGCAACGCCGCTTTCGGCCGGGGCGCAGCAGCTCTACACGCTGTTCTCCGCCGCGGGGCTTGGCGAGCGCGATTTCTCGCAAATCGTCGCCTTCCTGCGTGGGCGCGACAGCGATGCAGAGTAGCGGCTGCGCTACTGATAGTCCTCCGGCCGGACCGGGCCATAGAACTCCTCAACCGCATAGTGCTTGCCGTCTTCGGTCTCCGCGAGGCCGAAGCCGTAGCGGGTGACATCCGGCTTCAGGATATTGTGACGGTGTTCGGGGCTGCCCATCCACTGCTCGTGAAGCTGCCGCACGGAGGCGCTGTCGGCGGGAATCGCGCAGCGGAAGCAGCGGGCAATATTTTCCGCGAAGTGGCCGATCGGCGCACCACCGGCACGGCCGTAGCGTTCGGCCGGTCCGCCGGTCAGAAGCGACGTGTGAGAATAATAATTCCGACGCCGCATGTCTTCTGCGTGGGCCTGGGCGGCCTTATTGAGTGCGGGGTCGAAGGTGAGAGGGGGCAAGCCCTCCTGCGCCCGGGCGGCGTTCACAAGGCCGAGGCTCTGGGCTCTAAGCGCTGGAAGATCGGCACGATTGACGAAATCGACCGAGCCACAGCCGGCGGCCAAAGCCGCCAGCCCAACGGCCAAGAGAAGACGCGCACGCGCGCGGAAATAGCCGGGAATCGACGCTCGAATCATGGGGCGACAGGACCCGAGAAACCACGTCCGCGCAAGGGGAGACAAGCGCCTTCGCTTAGCGCATGTCCCATTCGAAGATCGTCGATTTGAACGAAGAGGACTTGCTCAACCTATTGAATCTGAAGCGATTTCCTACCGCTCCAGATGTTTCGATCTGAGCGGAGAAGAGTCTAGCGTTGCGTGACGCTCACCGGATCGGACGTGAGCCGCAGGCGCTTTGTCTCAAGGACGAAGATGACGTCGTCGCCGCCCTCGGCCCAGGACGGGATCGTAAGCGTCGCCTCCAGGCGACCGTCGCTGGTGGTCGTGGCCTCATCGATCACGTTGTACTCAGCCTCGGGCGGCCCGGCGGCAATTTCGACCAGAGTGTTACCAGGCAAGCCGGCAGCCGTAAGAGTGACGGTCCCGTTCGGTCCGACGGTCTTCGGCTCAATCGTCATGCCGGGACCCGTTGCAGCCGGGGCTTCGGCCCCCGGCAGCCCGACCCGTGCCCCGAACGACTGGAGGTCGCTCTTCAGCTCCGGGTTCTGGTCGAGATAGTCCGACACCGACTCACCTGCGCGTTCCGCGGCTCCCTGGATCTCTTGTCCGGCACGGTCGAGCGCGCCGCGGGCGCGGTCCATCCAGCCGCCGAGCGCACCGGGAAGCTGAACCACGGTGCCCGGCGTGGCCGTCTCGGCGGTGATGCCTGGGTTGGCATCGTTGATTTCCGCCACCGTGACATCGCAGCGCGCCGCAAGATCCGCCAACGTCTCTCCGGTGCGCACTGTCGCTTCCGATCCGCACGCCGACTGGGCGTTGGAAGGGCCGGTCGTCGGGAGAAGCAGCAGGCCGGCAAGGCCGGCGGCAGCTAGGGTCTTGGCGTGCATCATTTCGCATTCCCTTTATTTCGTCAGGTCTTTGCAGGTGGTCGCTGTCACGCCGGCCTCCAAGACCTATTTGTTGCGACGGCCGATACGGTCGGGATCGACCTTGCCCATCCTGTTCGGATCATTCTCCACGTCGCCTTCGAAGGTGTTCTCCCCCTCGATGTCTTCCGGGTCGGCCTTGCCGATATCGGCCCCTTTGGAACGGCCGATACCCGGATCATAGTTGAGATCGCGATCGGCGGGTGTCGGCCGTTTGGGATGCTTGGAGTGTCCACTCATTGGGCCTGTCCTTACGGCTTGGAGGTGAAGGGTTTGCGACCCGGCAAACGGTGGTGCCCCCGCCACGGTTCCGCGCAGGCCCACCTCGGGTGGAGCGGGCGAAGGAGGTTGGCGCGGCTTAAAACGTGGTTTGAATTCTCGCCCCAAGCCGCTGGCCCGCTTTCGTTTTCAGCGAGGATTGAGCTTCTGATTCAGCTGCCGTCGCGCCGATCCTGAGGCATTGGAGCAACACCCAGGCGATTCACTCCTGATTCACGGTGTCTCTTAAGCGGGCCTTTAACGCCTCGGGCCAGGGTGCTCCCAAGGCACGCACGAAAGAACAACGCGGTGCGGCCGATCAGGAGGCTCAACAATGACCATGCACATCGGTGCGCCGGCGCGCCCGGCCGCGCTTTCGGCGGAAGACATGAAGCCGGTCTATCTGGATGCGGTGAAGCTGGTGGAGCGCGTTCATCGGCGGTTTCTCGACGTGGTGAAAGACGAGCTCGACCGGCTCGGCCGCACCGACGTCTCCAACGTCCAAGCGGTGCTGATCTTCTATATCGGCGACAGCGCGGTGACGGCGAGCGAGCTGAAGACGCGCGGCTACTATCTCGGCTCCAACGTCTCCTACAACGTCAAGAAGCTGGTCGAGCAGGACCTGGTCCGCCAGGAACGTTCCGACTCCGACAAGCGCACCGTGCGCCTGACGTTGACGCCGGAAGGCCAGGAGATCGCCACCATCGTGGAGACGCTGTTCGAGCGTCACATCAAGACGATGACCGCCATCAGCGCGATCGATCCCAACGAGCTCCAGGCGATGACCCAGAGCCTGCAGCGGCTCGATCGTTTTTGGCAGGACCAAATTTTGTATAGATTATAAGAACTTAGCTACGTGTCACTCAATGACTTAGCGGTTCGTTGGGTGGCGCTACGGGGCACGATGGGGCACCAAAGTGCCCCTCGATGCACCCCGCTCCGTGACACTCTCGTGCCACCGGGTTCACTCGTCCAAATTGCCGCTGTCTGCTATGCACCTCTGGCTGGTTGAGGGTGCTCAGATGACGCAGAAGACCAAGCTGACATTCCAGGCCGTCCGTAGCAGGCTGAACGGCATCTCGCTGTTTGGCTTCGGCGCGAACTGGACGGCGCCTGAGCCCGAGCAGGCGGTCGTTCACCGCGTCATTCGAGCTCTCGAAGACAGACGGGTGTTCTACGTCCCGATGCACCTTGAGGTGCCTCATCAGGTTGAGGACTCGGTGCAGGGAATACGGCACGAGTTGACCGAAGCCTTAAAGGTGCTGCCTTCGTCCTCTCCCGCCGCTAAACTGTTTCAAGCGATGCGGGCGAGTTGCCGTAAATTCCTTTCCGGTGATTTCCCCGAGTTTAGGAATGCGGACTATTACCGCCACCGTCATGGGAATGACCCAAGGGAATTCGATAGCGGCTTCTTTGTTGCGCTCGGTGAACTGAGGGCATCTTTTGGGCAGAATATCGCCGAGCTTTCCAGCTTATACCAAATCGACCTTGAGCCGGAATTAGCTTCCATTTTGCCGCCGGAAATAGAAGAAGGGGCCTAAGCCCCTTCGTCGTCTCGCAGGTATGGCTACCAAGAACAAATATAGAACAAACTGGATATTTCGTCTAGAGCGTGTCATTTTGTGACGGAAGCGTATCCTGAACCGCCCCGGCATCGCCGGAGGCTGTTTGGTTTAAGTCATGCTGCTATTTGCTGCTCGTCGAGCAGAGCGTGAT
>NZ_JABJVY010000016.1:0-126769 GCF_040750475.1 Amorphus sp. 3PC139-8
CACATGGCGTCACGTCGGGCATCTCGTCCAGACCATCCCATCCGACGAATGCGCCAACTACTTCCAAAACGCAGGATACGCTTCCGTCACAAAATGACACGCTCTAAGTCCGTACGGTCCGTGCGGATTTAGGAGTTCATGACCTAGACCGCTTCCAGACCGAGTGGAAACCGGGTGGCCGCTCTTGCCGCTCGGATGGAAACATCCGAGCGGAAAAGGCTCTATTGGACGGTAGCCATCGCCTGCGTGATGTAGAGGTGGGGGATGCCCTCGAACCGGTCGGTGCGCCAGCCGGAAACTTCGTCGGCGAGGCGGCCGGTTCCGCCCATGCGGGCGTGATGAACCGTCACGATCTCCAATTCGCCCTGGCGCGGATGGGAGAGCCAGGCGAAATCCATGGTCCGCATGCTGGACTCCGCAATCAGCAGACGGGAGTCGGACCGGTCAGGCGGGCCGAAGAAGGTGGCCGTCGGATCGAGCTCGCCCGAGCCGTCGCCATCGGCCAGTCCGGCCGTCAACGACGTCGGCACGGACTTCGCGCGCGCCGTGTCGGGGCCGACGATCGCGGCCGTCGCGCTCAACACGTTGTCGGCGGAAGCGTCCGGCGTTCCGCCATCGGCGTAGCCGAACACCGGCAGTTCGCTTTCGGTTCCCGACCGCGCGTCGAGGCTCGCCCTGAGAGAGGCGACGGCTGCCTCGGCTTCCGCGGAGGTGCCGCCGGCAACCTCAGACGAGGCCACGGCGGCTGCCGTGGTCGGTCCGACGGACGGGCGCGGGCGCGGCAAGGAGGCGACCAGCACCTGTTCCGGCGTCGGAGTTGCGGTCGGCTCGCTCTCCGGAGAGGGCAGCGGCACGGCGGGCGCGGCCGGGCTTGCAAACTCCGGACGGATAGTCGGGACCGGCGGCGCAGCGGCAGGCGCCGTGACGGACGCGGTGGCGGTCGTTGTTGCCGGAGCGGGCGTCGGGGTCGGCGTGGGGGCTGCGCGGGTTGCGATGGCCGGCGGCGTGTCGGCGGTGGGCGCGGTCAGATTGACGCCCGGCAGCGACGAGGAGGACGGCCGGCTCGGCGCGCCGCGCTCTTCTGCCGAGACCTGACGCTCCACGGTGTCCTCCACATCGTCGTCATCGCGCTTCAGCAGCGCGGCGATGATGTTGGAGCCGGAGCCGGGTTCGGGCTTCACGCGGGTTTCGCGGCTGCGGTCGCCGCCGGCCGCGCCGCCGCCACCGCCGAACAGGCTGCCGAGACCGCCCCCGGTCCGCGCCGAGGCGACCTGAGTGCTGGAGCGGCGATCGCGCGCGGCGAGTTCGGCCTTGGCGACCTCGTAGCCTTTCAGCGGCTTGCCGTCGCTGGGCAGGTGAACGGTCTTGCCGTCGGGGAACAGGGCGAGAAGCTGGCCGCGGGTCATGCGCGGCCAGGAGCGCACGCTGCCGGTGTCGAGATGGACGAACGGCGTGCGCGACGTCGGGTAGTAGCCGACGCCGCCGATCTGCATCTTGAACGCGGCCTTGCGGATATCGGAGGTCGACACGCCGGGAATGAAGAAGTCGCAGGCTTTGCCGCGCATGTGTTGGCTGAACTTGGCGACCCCGCGCGAGCGTTGGCGCAGCATGTTGTTGGTCGCCGGCGAGCGGTAGCCGGACACGACGTGGATCTGGCGTTTCTTGCCGACGCCCTGCTGGATCTCCCAGAGCAGGTCGAACAGCTCCGGATCCATGTCGATCGATTCGTTGCGCCGCCAATCGCGCAGGAAGCGGTTCAGGTCCTTCAGCGCGGACGGGATGTAGCGACCGTTGCGCTTGTAGGTGATCTTGAGGCTTTCACCGGTGTGGGTGAAGAAAAGGTCGAGCGTGCGCTCGTTGAAAGCTTGCGCGGGGGCGCCGCCGGCCATGAGGCCAAGCGCGACGGCGAAAGCCGCGGCCATGGTCCGCAAGCGGTGCGTCAAGCGCAGGTGAGAAGAGATCCCGTTTGATTGCTGCTGCAAGATGCAGTCCTTAGCTCGCAGGCCACAGCTTCAACCCCGAACCTGGGAGATAGGTCGGAACGGGTTAAGGAGGATTTACCGTAACGAGCCCTTAATGAAAAGGCGAGGGTCGGCACTCTTCCCGCATGGTCGCTTCGGCCGCAGCGCCCTGCTGATGATGCGCTATTTCCCGCGATAGGGGCCGTTTTATGGCGCATGCGCCAAAGGCTTGCGCGACAATTGCGCCGCGCGCGTGCCGGGGCTCTGCAATCGCTAGTTCGAGAGCGCCTTTTCCACTCGCCGGTCGTAGCCGTAAACGTCGCCGAACGCGTCGAGCGTGCCATCGTCTTCGGCCCACAGCGTGAAGTAGGCGAGATGGACGGGAATGTGCCGATCGAGCGTGATGTAGCGTTCGCCGCCGCCGATCAGCTTCTTGATCTGGCTGGCGTTCCAGTGCGGCTCTTCGGCCAGCAGCGCGTCGGCGAAATCGAGCGGCTGGTCGACGCGCACGCAGCCGTGGCTGAACGCGCGTACCGGTTTGGAGAACAGGTTCCGGCTCGGCGTGTCGTGCAGGTAGACCGCGTGCTCGTTGGGGAACATGAACTTGATGTTTCCAAGGGCGTTGCCGCGGCCGGGCTTCTGGCGAATGCGCACGTGGCGCAGGGCCGCCGGCGACCAGGAGATCGACGAGGGGCTGACGACCCGGCCGTTGGAGACGACCTCGTACCCGCGCGAGGCGAAATAGCCCTCCGGATTCTTCTGGATGGAGGACAGCATCTCCTTCGACGCAATCGAATAGGGCACGTTCCAGTAGGGGTTCACCACCAGGTGCTCGATCTCGTCGGAGAAGGTCGGCGTCGGGTTGGACGATTTGCCGACCACCACCCGGCCCTCGTAGGCCAGCGCCCCTTCGCGCTGGATGCGGACTTTGAATTCGGGAATGTTGACGAACACGTAGGTCGCGCCGAGATCGCGCGGCATCCAGCGCCAGCGTTCCATGTTGACCAGGATATCGGCCTCCCGGTCGCGCTCTAGGCCGCGATTCATGACGGCGAGGGTGTTCGGTCCGACAATCCCGTCCGGCCTCAGGCCGTGCTCGCTCTGAAAGGCTTTGACCGCCTCGACCACGCCTTCGTCATAGACGGAAACGTCGCTGCCGCGGTGGAGCGTCGCGCCCAGACGCTGGCGCAGCAGGCCGACCCGCGGATCGCTGTCGCCGAGGCGAAGATTGCGGCCGCTCGGAACCGGTTCCGGTCGTTCGATCTCGGAGGCGCGCTCGGCGGCAAGCGCGGCCTTGAGCGCGCGAAATTGCGGATGGGGAGGGTTGAAGGCATCGAGGGCGTCCACCGGGTTCGACGACGAGGCGACCCGCTTCAGCGACACCAGCGGATCCGGCACGGGCGGTGTCAGCGTGATGATGGACGAGATCCGGCGGGGATCGATTCGCCCGGATTGGGCATCGTGGGCGAAGGCGATCACCGCATCGGAGAGCGAGAGCTCGGTGGTCGCCAGATCGGGGGCATCGGGATGCGGCCCGGTGTCCAGCATCGCCCGGTCGACCTCGTAGGCCTTCGGGTCGAGACCGTCGGTGTCGGCCTTGCTGAGACGGGCGATGACGCTTTCGGCCGCCGGGGTAAGCGCCCCGTCCACGATCCAGACCGGCCGGAAGTCGCGGTCTTCGTAGAAGGCGAGAATCGCATCGCGATAGCGCAGGTCGCTGTCCGCCGCCGCTGTCGGTTCCGTCAGCAAGGCTTCGATCGCGCTCTGGTCGGAGGAGCGCGGGACCAGGTCGACGGCTTCCGGTTCGCGGGTCTCGCTCGCCGTCGGCAGCTCGGCCGGGCCGGTCGGAAGCGCGCTGGCGGCGCTCGGTACGAGCAGCAAAGCGGCCAGGATGCCGGCCCAAATCCCGATGCGCATGGACACGCTCCTCCTCAGGATCGTCTGGATCACGACGAGGTTGGGCCTCAAGGGCGCGTCTTCCCGAAACGTGATCGATTCACATAGGCTTGAGCGGCAGGCGGATGGAAAATCGGCGCCGACTTTTCCACGATCCCACTCAAATCAAACATTGAATAGGGCCTAAGGAGTGAACAACTAGCAACCACTGCATTTTGTGGTGCCGGGGGTTATCGGTCAGTTCTTCGTGAGCATGCGGCTGCTTTCGTCACAGAGTCGGGAAGGAACCGGTCCGTTTCGGACGGGACGTTGGACGCGCGATCGTGCTACCGGATTCACCACCCATCGCATGAGGAAGATTGCAAGATGACGTTGGTCCATCCCCGTTCGCTCGCCGCCTCCGATGCCGCACTCGCCGCCGGCGACACCGGGCGGCTGCCGGAATGGAACCTCGCCGACCTTTATCCGGCGATCGACGCGCCGGAGGTGACCGACGACCTGGCCTCGGTCGCGTCCGATTGCGCCGCCTTCGAGGAGGCCTACAAGGGCAAGCTCGCCGAGCTTGCGGCAGGGCCCAATGGTGGCGCGGCGCTTGCCTCCGTGATCGCCGCTTACGAGGCGATCGACGAGCGTCTCGGGCGTCTTTTCTCCTATGCCGGTCTCGTCTATGCCGGCGACACCACCGACGCCAAGCGGGCGAAGTTCTATGGCGACGTTCAGGACAAGCTGACGGCGGCCACCACCCATCTGCTGTTCTTCACGCTCGAGCTGAACCTGATCGACGAGGCGGTTCTGGACGCCGCGCTGGCCGACCCTGCGCTGGCGCACTACCGGCCTTGGATCGAGGACGTCCGCAAGGAGCGGCCCTACCAGCTCGACGACAAGCTTGAACGGCTGTTCCACGAAAAGTCGGTCACGTCGCGCGGCGCCTTCAATCGGCTGTTCGACGAGACCATGGCGGGCCTGTCGGTCGAGGTCGATGGCGAGACGCTGACCCTGGAGCAGGCGCTCAACAAGCTGCAGGACACCTCCGGCGCGGTGCGCAAGGCGGCCGCCGAGGCGCTGTCCGGTGTGTTCCAGGACAACATCCGCACCTTCACGCTGATCACCAACACGCTCGCCAAGGACAAAGAAATCTCCGACC
Organism: Amorphus sp. 3PC139-8; assembly: GCF_040750475.1. NCBI lineage: Bacteria > Pseudomonadati > Pseudomonadota > Alphaproteobacteria > Hyphomicrobiales > Amorphaceae > Amorphus > Amorphus sp. 3PC139-8. Next base: position 5,002 of record NZ_JABJVY010000016.1, read on the forward strand.
GCTGGCGCGGTTTCGAGGACGTGGCCGATTCCCGCCACCTCGCCAACCGGGTCGAGCGCGAGGTGGTCGACGCCCTGGTCGCGGCCGTACATGAGGCCTATCCCCGGCTGTCGCACCGCTACTATGCGATGAAGGCCGGCTGGCTGGGCAAGGACAAGCTGGACTTCTGGGACCGCAACGCGCCGCTTCCCGACGCCGACGACCGCATCATCCCCTGGAACGAGGCGCGCGAGCAGGTGCTGTCGGCCTATGGCCGCTTCTCGCCGGACATGGCGGCGCTCGCCGAGCGCTTCTTCGAGAACGGCTGGATCGATGCGCCGCCGCGGCCGGGCAAGGCGCCGGGGGCGTTTGCGCACCCCACGGTGCCGAGCGTGCACCCTTATGTGCTTTTGAACTATCAAGGCCGGACCCGGGACGTCATGACGCTCGCCCATGAGCTCGGGCATGGCGTGCACCAGCTTCTGGCGGCGCCGAACGGGGCGCTGATGGCGCCGACCCCGCTGACGCTTGCGGAAACGGCGAGCGTGTTCGGCGAGATGCTGACCTTCCAGAGCCTGCTCGCCTCCGCCGAGACCAAGGACAAGCGGCGCACCATGCTCGCTGCCAAGGTCGAGGACATGCTGAACACGGTCGTGCGCCAGATCGCCTTCTATACGTTCGAGCGGCGCATCCATCTGGAGCGCCGGGAAGGCGAATTGACCGCCGAGCGGATTGGCGAAATCTGGCTGGAAGTGCAGCGCGAGAGCCTGGGGCCGGCAATCCGCCTGTCGGAAGGCTATGAGACCTACTGGTCCTATATCCCGCACTTCATTCATTCGCCGTTCTATGTCTATGCCTATGCCTTCGGCGACTGTCTGGTGAACTCGCTCTATGCGGTCTACGAAAAGGCCGAGGAGGGCTTCCAGGAGCGCTATTTCGACATGCTGCGCGCCGGCGGCACGAAGCATCACTCGGAACTTCTGGCGCCGTTCGGGCTTGATGCGCGCGACCCGTCCTTCTGGCACAAGGGGCTCGGCGTGATCGAGCGCATGATCGACGAACTGGAAACGGACCGGACCTGACCGATCGGCGGCGTCACCGGGAAATCCTCCGGGGCTGGCGAGACGGGGCTGAAGAGGAGACCTTGAGATGCCGCTGCTTTTCTTCCTGATCCTGATCATTCTGATCGCGACCGTCGGCTTCTGGAAGACGCTGGGTGCGATCATCGGCGCGGCCGCCATGGTCGTGCTTTTGATCTTTTTGGCGGTCGTCGCCGTATTGCTCGGCGGGATCATGCTGATGCGGCGCTAACGGTCGCTTTTCTTGAAGAATCGGCCGGCGAGGACACTGCCAGCCGGCGCGCATCTTTGGTAAGGACGATAGCCAATGTCAGCCGACGACGGGCGACGCGACAGCGAGCGCAATCGCTTCTCCAGCCGGGCCGCGCGCTACGCGCGGGTCGGCACCGGCATGTCGGGCGTCGCCGCCAAGATGATCGGGGCGCGCTTCTTGGGCATGGATCTGGAGCGCGGCGAGCATGCCGGCGAGCTGGCCGCCGCACTTGGCAATCTCAAAGGGCCGCTGATGAAGGTGGCCCAGCTCCTGTCGACCATTCCCGACGCGCTGCCGCCGGAATATGCCGCAGAACTCTCCACCCTGCAGTCGGACGCCCCGCCGATGGGATGGGCGTTCGTGAAACGGCGTATGGCGGCGGAGCTCGGACCCGGCTGGCAGAAGCGGTTCGCCTCTTTCGAGCACGAGCCGGCGGCGGCCGCCTCTCTCGGCCAGGTGCACCGCGCGTTCGCCCACGACGGCACCCGGCTTGCCTGCAAGCTGCAATATCCCGACATGGATTCCGCCGTCGAAGCCGACCTCAAGCAGCTTTCTTGGATCTTTTCCCTGCATCGCCGGATGCGGCCTGCGCTTGATACCACCCAGATCGCGTTCGAGATCGGCGAACGGCTGCGCGAGGAACTCGACTATACCCGGGAAGCTCGCCACGCCCGGCTCTATCAATCGGTGCTATCGGACGAGCCCGGCATCGTCGTGCCGGATGTTCATGCCGATCTCTCCACGCGCCGTTTGCTGACGCTGACCTGGCTCGACGGTCGCCGGCTCCTGGAGTTCAAGGAGCATTCGCTGGAGGACCGCAACCGGCTGGCCGAAACGCTGTTTCGCGCCTGGTGGCGGCCGTTCGCCCGCGTTGGCGTGATCCACGGCGATCCCCACCTCGGCAACTACACCGTCTATGAAGAGGAGGGCTGCCCCGCCGGCATCAACCTGCTCGACTACGGCTGTGTACGGATCTTCCCGCCGGCCTTCATCTCAGGGGTGCTGGAACTCTATCACGGGCTTGCGACCGATGACCGCGACCGCATCGTGGCCGCCTACGAGCGCTGGGGCTTCAAGGGACTTTCCAACGATCTGATCGACGTCCTCAACATCTGGGCGCGTTTCATCTACGGCCCGCTTCTGGATGATCGGGTTCGCACCATCGCCGACGGCACCCGGCCGGGCGAATATGGCCGGCGCGAAGCCTTTTCCGTGCATCAGGCATTGAAGGAAAAGGGGCCGGTGACGATCCCGCGAGAGTTCGTGTTCATGGATCGCGCGGCCATCGGGCTCGGCGCCGTGTTTCTGCACCTCGATGCGGAGCTGAACTTCTGCCGCCTGTTCCAGGACGCGATCGAAGGCGTCGACGAGGCCGGCATCGCGGAGCGTCAGCGCGCGGCGCTGGCCGAAGCCGGACTGCCGAAGCCGGAATGGGATCAGGCCGCGTGACGCTTAGCCGATGGCGTTGAACCGGTTTCCCGTGCGGGATTTGCGGAGCCAGCGCGCGACCGCGCGCCGGCCGGAGGCCGCTCCTGCAGAGCCGCGAGCGTGAGCTCGCTCGCGCAGATTTCTAAGGCTTCCTGGGCGGCAGCGGCGGATAGAAGGATTGGGTGGCGTTCGCGGTCGCGCTGGGTTCGGCCGTTTCCGGCGGGCGGGTCAGCTCCACCTGGGGCGGTTCGCGAAAACGCTGCTCGAACGCCTGTTCGTCGAAGCGTGGCGTGCCGCTGACGGCCTCCGGGGCCTGTCCGGCCTGGCTCGGCGTCGGAACGATTGCGTTCATGGTTCCGTCGCTTCCGCTCTCAGGGGCCGGCACCAACTCCGGGCCTTCGCGCGGGGGTGCGGGCAGCGAGGGGGCTGCCGCTTGCTGGGTGGTCGCCTGCGGGGAGGGCGTCTCGGTGGCTGGCCCGGTGTCGGCCGTGCTGGGCGCCGGTGCGGTCAGAAACAGTGCAATCAGCCCCACCGTGCCCACCACGATGCGCCAATAGGCGAACGGCGCGAAGCCGTGGCGGGTCACGAACGTCAAAAGCGTGCGCACCACAATGATTGCGGCGATCAGCGCGGTGACGAAGCCGACCGCGATCACCACGGCCTGGTCCATCGAGATCAGGTCGCGATTCTTATAGAGATCGTAGGTGAAGGCGCCGGCCATGGTCGGCAGAGCCAGGAAGAAGGAAAACTCGGCGGCCGAACGTTTGTCGGTGCCGAGTACCAGCGCGCCGCCGATGGTGGCGCCTGAGCGCGAGACGCCCGGCACCAGCGCCAAGCACTGGAAGCAGCCGATCGCAAGCGCCAGCCACACCGGATAGGTGTAGGCGTTGGTGTAGCGCGGCCGCAGCGGCATCCGGTCCAGCACGAGCAGGATCACCCCGCCGACGATCAGCGTCACGCAGATCAGCGTGGGTGATTCGAACAGCACGGTCTTGATGAAGTCGTGCAGGAGAACGCCGGCGAAGGCGGCGGGCAGGAACGCCACCACGATGCCGATCAGGAACCGACGGGCGTTCGGATCGGTTGGAAACGCGATCACCATGTGCCACAGCCGGCCGAAATAGACCGAGAGGATCGCGAGGATGGCACCGAGCTGGATCAGAACCTCGAAGGTCTTGCCCTTGCTCTCGAAGCCCAGAAAATGGCCGAGCAGCAAGAGATGTCCGGTCGACGAGACCGGAATGAACTCCGTGAGGCCCTCGACGAAGCCGAGGATCACGGCGTTGATGATGGTATCTGCCTCCATGGGGGCTCCGGACTGGCGGGTGGGGCGATGGAGACCGAGACGGGGCCAGGAGCGAGCTCGGGCCGGTCCTCTATAACGGTGCGCCAGGATCTTCGGTAGCCCATCCGGGCTGCCTCATCATCGCCACCCAAGTGTGGGTTCGATGCAACTCAATTCCTTCTTCTTGGTCTCGCGCCGCGTCGCTAACGGCGCGTTAACGCGTTAGCCCGGATCGATAGGTTCGCTGTCTTCCCCCCAATCGCGACGAGACATGTTCACCCTTTATCACCACCCTTTTTGCCCGACTTCACGCTTCGTCCGCGTCGCGCTTGCCGAGTATGAGGCTCGTTTCGAGCTCGTGGTCGAGCAGACGTGGGCGGGACGGGAAGCCTTCCTGCGCCTTAACCCGGCGGGCGAGGTGCCGGTGGCGATCGAGAACGACGGACCGGCCTTGTGCGGCGCGACGGTGATCATGGAATATCTGGAGGACACCCGCGGCTATGCCGCCGGCAAGCATCGCATGATGCCGGACAATCCCAACGCCAGGGCCGAAGTGCGCCGGCTGTGCGAATGGTTCTTGTTGAAATTCCGCGACGAGGTGTCCGGGCCGTTCGTGTCGGAGCGCATCTTCAAGCTGGAGATGCCGGCCGGAGCAGGGGGCGGTGCGCCCGATTCGGCCTCGCTCAGGACGGCGCGCGCCAACATGCGCCATCATCTGCGCTATCTCGGCTATCTCGTGTCCGAGCGCGACTGGATCGCCGGCGATCAGATCTCGTTCGCCGACCTGGCCGCTGCCACGGCGCTCTCCGCCGTCGACTATCTGGGCGAGGTGCCCTGGCACGAAGACGGCGCGGCCCGGGCCTGGTATGCTCGCATGAAGTCGCGGCCTTCGTTCCGGCCGCTGTTGGCGGAAAGCGTTCGCGGCGTACGTGCCGCCACCCACTACGCCAACCTGGATTTCTAAAGCGATTTCAGGAGGCTGGGAAACCGGCTTGCCGGATCTCTGCCGAAGCGCACCTTGCGCGGTTGTGGCGCAATCCTCACCTTTGGGCCACGAACAACGGGGCGGCGCGCAACCGCCGAACCTGATGACCACACTTGCGGCAGACATGTCCGACCCCCGCCCCGAGCGCGACGACGGCGATCTAGCGGATCTCGTTCGCGAGAAGGCGCGGGCCCAAGGGTTCGATGCGGTTGGTATCGCGTCCGCCGATGTGCTGGCCCCGGAGGTGGCCGAACGCCTCGACACCTTCCTGGCGCTTGGTCGCCACGGCGATATGGGCTGGCTGGAAGACAAGGCCGACCGCCGGCGCGATCCGAAAGCGCTGTGGCCCGAGGCCCGCACGGTGATCATGCTCGGGCTCAACTATGGACCCGAGGAAGACCCGCTCGCCGTTTTGGCCAAGCGCGACCGGGCGGCGATCTCCGTTTATGCGCGCCATCGCGACTATCATGACGTCATCAAGGGCCGGCTGAAGACGCTCGCCGGACAGATTGTCGCCCGTGCGGGCGGCGACGTGAAGGTGTTCGTGGATACCGCCCCGGTGATGGAAAAGCCGCTTGCGGCGGCAGCCGGGCTCGGCTGGCAGGGCAAGCACACCAATCTGGTCTCCCGGGAGCTGGGGTCCTGGCTGTTTCTGGGTGCGATCTTCACCACCGTGGCGCTCCCCCCGGATGACGCGGAGATCGATCACTGCGGCTCCTGCCGGCGCTGTCTCGACATCTGCCCGACCGACGCTTTCCCCGCGCCCTATCAGCTCGATGCGCGCCGCTGCATTTCCTATCTGACGATCGAACATGCCGGACCGATCCCCCGCGATCTCCGTCCGTTGATGGGCAATCGAATCTATGGCTGCGACGATTGCCTGGCCGTATGTCCCTGGAACAAGTTCGCGGCGGCCACGGCGGAAATGAAGCTGGTTGCCCGGCCGGATCTGGTGGAGCCGCCGCTGGCCGAGCTGGTGCGTCTCGACGACGCCGCCTTCCGGGCGCGCTTTTCCGGCTCGCCGATCAAGCGGATCGGCCGCAACCGCTTCGTTCGCAACGTATTGGTCGCCATCGGCAACTCAGGCGACGCCGCACTAGCGCGTGCGGCCGAGCCTCTGCTTGCCGATGACGACGCGATTGTGCGGGCAACGGCGGCTTGGGCGATATCGAGGCTTTTGCCTCGCGGCCAAGTTGCCGCATTATGGGCCCTTCATGCATCCGCAGAAACCAACCCGATCCCGTGCCAAGAATGGGAGGCCGTCCGTTTTGACCACGAGCTCTGAGACCGAGATCGACCCCGCCGTGACCCGCGCCGCACCGGAGATGCGCCTCGTCTGTCTCGGGCTTGGCTATAGCGCACGCGCGCTGGTGGAGCTGCTTGATACCCGCAAGGTCGACGTCACCGGCACGACGCGCTCGCCGGAAAAGGCCGATACGCTGCATCGGCGTGGTATCCGCACCATCGTGTTCGATGGCAAACAGCCGTCCGCCGCGCTCTCGGACGCGATCCGCACCGCCACCCATATCGTCGTGTCGGCGGCGCCGACGTCGGAAGGTGACGCCTTCCTGTGGCATCACGAGCGCGACATCGTGCATGCCGACGGGCTGAAATGGATCGGCTATCTCTCCAGCGTGGGGGTGTATGGCGACCATGACGGCGCCGTCGTGGACGAACGGTCGGTGTGCCGGCCGGCGTCGGAGCGCTCCATGTGGCGGTTGGCGGCGGAGACGGCGTGGACGGCCTGCGGCCACCGCACCGGCGTGCCGGTGAGCTTGCTCCGACTGGGTGGCATCTACGGGCCGGGCCGCAATCAGCTCAAGCAGCTCGCCGACGGCAAGGCCCGGCGGATCATCAAGCCGGGACAGGTGTTCAACCGCATTCATGTGGACGACATCGCCCAGACCGTCGAGCGCGCCATGGAGCGGCCGGCAGCCCGCATTTACAACGTGGTCGACAACAAGCCGTCGCCACCTCAGGAGGTGATCGAGTTCGCCGCCGAACTGATGGGGGTGGAGCCGCCGCCGGCCGTGCCGTTCGAGGAGGCGGATCTGACGCCGATGGCGCGCACCTTCTATGGCGAGGTCAAGCAGGTGTCCAACCGCCGCCTGCACGACGAGCTTGGTATTCATCTCCTCTATCCTACCTATAGGGAAGGCCTTCGGGCGTTGTGGGAAAGCGACCGCTGGCGAGGCTAGACAGCGTTTCCAGGCGAAGTGGGAACCGGTTCGGCGTCCGGAAACGCGCCAAGAGGCTAGACAGCGTTTCCAGGCGGAGTGGGAACTGGTTCGCCGTTCGGAAACGCGCCAAGATGACAGGTTCGAGCCGCTCCGCGCTGCAGTGAGAAGCGGGCCGGCTCTCCCTCGGTGGGAATGGCTCCGGGAAAGGAGTGGATCGTGATGAAACGGCTGGAGAGAAGTGTAAAAGGGCTGGTTCTTGCGGCGGTGATGGCCGTTGCGGTCGCGTCGGGGAGTGCTGAGGTTACCGCGCAGGGCTACGAGCAGCAGCGCATGCAGACTCAACAATATCGCTCTCAGCAAGGGCTGCAGCGCTCCAGCGACCAGTTGAACCAGAGCCTGCGCCAAACCCAGAGCGACCTGAACAACCGAGCCAACACGCAAGGCATGCAGCAGCGCCAACAGATCGAAAACATGCAGCAGCAGCTTCAGCCGTCGCCGCTCAACGGAGTGAAGATCGAGTAGGTGCTGCCGGTCTCGGCTTGGTTGCTTCGCTCACGCCAGCTCGCTTCGCAAGCGCATCGATTGGCCGCTGACTGAGAAATGCGGCGAGGTCGCTTCAGGCTCGTCCATCCTCCGCCCATTCCCGAGCAAGCGGGAATGGGCGGAGTTTGAGGGTAGAGCGTTTCCAGGCGAAGTGAGAACCGGTTGGCCGTTCGGAAAGGCGTCGAAACAATAACTTAGACCCGCTCCGTGATGCCGTGATAAGCGGAAGACGCCGATTTTCGGCGCTTTAAGTCCGGTGATACGAGGCACGAAAAAGCCGCCGCGGAGGCCGCGGCGGCTTTTGTTTTCAGCCAGACTGTTGTGGCGGTGATCAGGACGCTTCGCGGACGCCTTGGGCGTGGATGCGCTTGATCGACAGCTTGTTGAGCGCGGCCACATAGGCCTTGGCGGAGGCGACCAAGGTGTCGACGTCGGCGCCACGGCCGGAGGCGATCCGCCCGTTGTCCTCCAGCCGGACGGAGACCTCGGCCTGGGCGTCGGTGCCCTCGGTGACGGCGTGCACCTGGTAGAGCGACAGCCGGGCGTCGTGGGGCACGATCTGCTTGATGGCGTTGAAGGTCGCGTCGACCGGGCCGGAGCCCTGGGCTTCCTCGGTGATGTGGCGGCCATCCATCTCCATGGTGATGATGGCCTTCTGCGGCGCGCCGGTGCCGGCAATCACCGTCAGCGAAATCACCTTCACGCGCTCGCCCGAGGTCGTGATCTGGTCCTCGACCAGCGCTTCGATGTCCTCGTCGTAGACGTGCTTCTTGCGGTCGGCGAGTTCCTTGAAGCGGTTGAACACGTCGGTGAACGCGTTCTCGCCCAACTCGAAGCCCAGCTCCTTCAGCTTCTCGCGCAGCGCGTGGCGGCCGGAGTGCTTACCCATCACCAGCGAGGTCGCCTTCACGCCCACGTCCTCCGGGCGCATGATCTCATAGGTTTCGGCATTCTTCAGCATGCCGTCCTGGTGGATGCCGGATTCGTGCGCGAACGCGTTCTTGCCGACGATCGCTTTGTTGTACTGCACCGGGAAGCCGGACACGGCGGAGACGAGCTTGGAGGCGCGCGTCAGATAGCTCGGATCGACGTTGGTCTTGTAGGGCAGCACGTCGCCGCGGGTGCGGATCGCCATCACGACTTCTTCCAGCGAGGCGTTGCCCGCGCGCTCGCCCAAGCCGTTGATGGTGCACTCGACCTGTCGCGCGCCGCCGGCGATCCCGCCCAGCGAGTTGGCGACGGCCAGGCCCAAATCGTCATGGCAGTGGACGGAAAAAGTGACGGCGTCGGCGCCGGGCACTTTCTCGATCATCGTGGCGAACATCTGCCGGTACTCGTCGGGCGTGCTGTAGCCCACGGTGTCGGGCAGGTTGATGGTGGTCGCTCCGGCTTTGATGGCGGCCTCCACGCAGCGGCAGAGATAGTCGAGCGGCGTGCGGGTGGCATCCATGCCCGACCACTCGACATCGTCTATCAGGTTGCGCGCGCGGCCGACCGTGGCCGTGATGATCTCCAGCACCTCCTCCTGGCTCTTCATCATCTGGTGTTTCAGATGGATCGGGGAGGTGGAGACGAAGGTGTGGATGCGGCCGCGACGGGCGTCGCGCACGGCCTCGCCGGCGCGGTCGATGTCGGCGGGAATGGCGCGGGCCAGGCCGGCGATGACGGAGCGCTCGGTACGACGCGCGATGGTCTGCACGGCTTCGAAGTCGCCGTTGGAGGCGATCGGGAAGCCGGCCTCGATGATGTCGACACCCATGGCGTCGAGTACCTCGGCGACCTGGATCTTCTCCTCCAGCGTCATCGACGCGCCGGGCGACTGTTCGCCGTCGCGCAACGTGGTGTCGAAGATCTTGATCTCGGCCGGGTCGGCGACCGTGGGGGTTTCGATGGTCATTGTCTGTCCCTCTCGGAAATCGGCCCGCGCAGATCGATGTCCATGCGGCGTGGCCGAAGTGTCTGGGCTTGCCTCGTCAATCCTCCCCTGAGAGCCTGCCCGAAACCGGGCCGCCAGCGCTCAGGGGCAGCTAAGGAGAAGGAGACGGCCGAGCGGAAGGGTCCGGGCGCGGGGAGCGCCCGTCGTCAATGCGGTCCGGAGCTTTTGCGTCTGCTCGACGGTCACGCCGACTTTCCCATTTCGGAGGCCCGGTTTCCGCAACTGAACGCCGCGGTCCAAAGCTCCACTCAATCGCCCGGATGTCAGGTTTCCGAGCATCATCATCCGACATCTACGCAAACTGCACGCAAAGTGCAACAGGCGCGTGCGGCCGGCCCCGAAACTCACGGGTTGTTCGCCTATCCTCGCTCCCCTAGGCTTGTTGTAGTAGATCGAGCCATTTCGCGGGTTTGGCTGAGGGGGAGCTATGTCGTCGATCTTTGCGCACTGGTCCAAGAAAACAGTCGCGGGTGCGATTGGTAATACTCTCGAATGGTATGATTATGCGATCTACGGTTATTTCGCGACGATCATTGCCAAGCAGTTTTTTCCGGCGGGGGATCCGAGCGCGGCATTGATTGCGACCTTCGGCGTTTTTGCTGCCGGATTCTTGATGCGCCCATTCGGAGGCTTGGTGATTGGGCATATCGCCGACAAGCTGGGGCGCAAGCTTGCGCTCACTTTGTCGGTCGCGATGATGGCGATCCCGACCACGCTGATCGCCTTTCTCCCGACCTACGAGCAGATCGGCCTGGCCGCACCCCTGATCCTCACCTTCCTGCGCTTGGTCCAAGGGCTCTCCGTCGGCGGCGAGTACACCGGTTCCGTCACCTACCTGGTGGAGAACGGTCCCAAGGATGGCCGTGGCCTCTCCGGCTCCTTCGGGCTGGTCGGCGCCAACTTCGGCATCCTGATGGGCTCGGCGGCGGGCGCGATCGTTACCGCGCTGGTGCCGGACAGCGAGATAGCGAGCTGGGGTTGGCGGGTGCCGTTCCTGTTCGGGCTCGTGTTGGGCGTCGCCGGAATCTATTTCCGCAGCCATCTCGACGAGGCCGAGGTGGAATGGTCCGATCCGCACGAGGCCGAAGAGGTCGAATTTCCGATCGTCGACGCGATCCGCCACTATTGGCGCGACATGCTGCGGGTGGTCGGCGTCAACGTCCTCAACGGCGTCGGCTTTTACGTCTCCTTCGTCTACCTCACTACCTTTATCGTCGACTTCGACAACGTGAAGGAGGGGACCGCCCTCGACATCAACACGATCACCATTGCGGTCCTGATTTTCCTGATCCCGTTCTTCGCTGCACTCTCCGACAAGATTGGCCGCAAGCCGGTCATGCTTGCCGGTGCCGCCGGCATGATCCTGCTTTCCTATCCGCTGTTCCTGCTGTTGGCGTCCAAGAGCTTCGCGCTCATTCTTCTCGGTCAGCTCGGATTTGCGCTCGTGATGGGCTGCTTCACGGGCCCGCTGCCGACGACCATGACCGAACAGTTTCCGCGCAAGGTGCGGGTGACGGCCTATTCGGTCGCCTTCAACATTCCGCTGGCCCTATTCGGCGGGACCGCACCGATGGTGGTGACCTATCTGATCAGCGAGACCGGCGATCACATGGCCCCGGCCTTCTACGGCATGGCGGCTGCCGTCGTCGCCTTCGCCACGCTTCTGACCATGCGGGAAACCAAGAACCTGCCGCTCAAATAGCGCGGTTCCGCCTTCGAGAGGGTGGCGAACGAGAGGGTGGCGAACCGGGGGGGCATCGGGCCCCGATCCCGTATCGCCTGATGCGCAATCTAAAATTGACAATCGGATTAATCTCGCCAAATTGGATTGCTGCTCTGCACACGGAATCGGATCTCGGACGCGCGCCGTCAACGCGGAACGAGCGGCCGCCGCCAGGGCCTCCGATGTCGAAAACGCCGCTATCTGCCGCAGGTTGACTATTACCGATGCACACTCTGCATGTCAGGCATGCAGGGTTGCTTCTTGTTTGTGCAGCGCAAAAGGTTCAAATTCCTCGCAGCTGATGGATGACACGGGACGCGCTCCTCCCTGCGACCCGTTGATGAAGGCAGCTGTTCCCCTCTGGAAGGTGACGCAGGCGCTTGTCGCTTGCGAAACTGCCGGGCTCTTCGGAGCCCGGCTTTTCTTTTTTCTGGCCTCGAAAAATCGCCAACTTCATGGCCTTCCGGAAAATGGCGGCCTATCCATGCTTCGCCATCGGCCCCCGCTCCCCGGTTCCCGTCGCGACCGGGGTCCCCAGGCTCCTGTTGGCGCTATTCGCCCTACCGTCAACTCTCTATCCGTTGTCGCGGTTGGTCCGTTTGGAATTGATCGCATTCCAGATTTTCGTCCAGAATGGTTGAGGACGAATCCGGGCCGGCCCGATCGTGCGATCGGCACGGGCTCGAGAGGCCGTCTTTTTTGCAAAGCGGAGACGATCGTGACCGGCATGCGGCTAACACTCACTCTCGCCATCGGCCTGCTTTTCTCCGGGAGTGCGCTCGCCGCCGGCGATCCTGCGCACGGCCACCAGCTTGCTCAGCAGTGGTGCGCAAGCTGCCACGTGGTCGATCAGGACCAGGCCACGGCCAGCGCCGACGTTGCGAGCTTCTACACGATCGCCAAATCGGAGAACCTGACCCCGGACGGGCTCTCCGCTTTTCTGGCCGACCCTCATCCGGTGATGCCGAACATGAGCTTGTCGCGCGGCGAGATCGCCGACCTCGTCGCCTATATCGTTTCGCTCAGGGAAAAGTAGCCGGGCATTTGCGCGCGCAACTGCGCAGTCGGGTGCGCAGGCGCTACGCGGGTGCGCAAACCTTGCGCAGAATCAACAGCGATTCCCGCGCGCTCGCCTGGATCGGTAGCCGGCCGATCACGCTGTCGGCGATCTCGCTCGCAAACCGCTCAAGCGTATAGGCGCTGGCGAAGACTGGCTCGTAGCCGCCCTGCAGCAGCGGGGCGATCGCCTGCTGCTCGTTGTAGCAGTCGAACGGCCAGGCGTCCGGGTAAGGGGCTGGCAGGAAGATGTCGTGGAAACCGACATAGGTGCCGGCCGGCAAGGCTGGGAGAATGCGGTTCAGCACGATGTCGACGTCCGTGCCCGGCATCATCACGTGGCTGGAATCGCAAAACAGCAAATCGCCCGCCACCAGCTCGCGGCCGGCAAGGTCGCCGGCTTCTTGAAGCGTCCGCCGGTCGACGGCCACGGCAAGCTTGGAAATATCGGCACGGGGCTTGGGGTCGATCGACCCGATCCAGCTCTCCAACCCGCCGTCACGCACGGCGCGGGTCAGAAAGCGGGTGGAGTGGCCGGAGCCGATCTCCAGGATGCGGCCCGGCCGGCGGGTGCGCACGAAGGTGTAAAGCGCGGCCGCATCGAGCCTCGGAAACCAGTCTTGCTCGAAGCGCGGCTCCGGCGGCGCAAGGCCCGAAATCGCTTCCAGATCGGGGGCGAGCCGATCGATCTCACCGAGAAACGCCGCGAAGGCTTCGTCGTGGGCGGCAAACACTCTGGCAAGCGCATCGTAGCGTTCGCGGCTTGCGCGCCGGGCCAGATCGGCATGGCGATGGGGAATGAAGAAGCCCTTGTCGGCGAGCCCGAGCACTGTTTGCAGGCCGAAGCTCAACCGGCGACGTTCGGACCGTGCCCTAAAATTGCGACGGCTCATCGCTGAGAGGGCCCGCCCGGCTGTTTGGCCGATAGGTAAGGTTCGCAGTAGATCTCGGCGAGATGGTGCATCAGTTGCCTCAGGTCGTCGGAGGCTATGGAATAGTACACCGTCTGGGCATCCCGGCGTCCCGCGACGAGACCGAGCGCGCGCATCTTGGCCAGATGCTGCGACATGGCCGATTGGCTGAGACCGACGTCCTCGGCAAGCACCGTCACCGAGCGCTCACCTTCGAGCAGATGACACAGAACGAGCAGCCGCTTTTGATTGGCGAGCGCGGCCAGCAGCGCGGCAACCTCTTCGGCGCGCTCGGCCAGCACAGATTCCAGGGTGGTTTGCATAGATCATCTCGCCTTGGGCGGAACCGTTGGCGAAGGCGGTAATCGCCATCGGGCCCCGACCGGATCGACTCTGCCTCATGACCGGTCGATCGGAGGGCGTCAAGCCAGACCACGAAAAAACTGTCGGAAATGCTGGGTTGGCGCCTGTCCATTACCCAAAGATTGTCTCGTTCAAGTCAGCTCAATTTGAACGAGAAGGGCTTGCTCGATCGATCGTCTGGCCCCGGCACCGGTCCATGATCTAGAGCGAGGGGACAGGCACTGAAGATGGGCTGGGGAACGAAGTGCCGCCCTCCAGCCCATCCAGATTGACGTCGTCAGGCAGAGACGCGCGGCCGTTCCATCTCGCGGGAGGCCTTCTGCACCGATTTCTGCACCTTTTCGAAGGCGCGGACCTCGATCTGACGAACCCGTTCGCGCGATACGCCGAACTCTTCCGACAAGGTCTCCAGCGTGATCGGATCTTCCGAGAGCCGGCGCGCCTCGAAAATCCGGCGTTCGCGATCGTTCAGGACGCCGAGCGCATCCTTCAGGAGCTGGCGCCGGTTGTCGAGCTCCTCGCTCTCCGCCAGCGTCTGCTCCTGGCTCTGGGAATGATCGTCGACCAGCCAATCCTGCCATTCGCCGGAATCGGCTTCCTGGCGAATCGGCGCGTTAAGCGAGGTATCGCCGGAGAGCCGACGGTTCATCGAGATCACGTCGTCCTCGGTCACCCCGAGGCGCTCGGCGATCTCCGCCACCTGCTCGGGCTTCAGATCGCCCTCTTCCAGGGCCTGGATCTGGCCCTTGACCTTGCGCAGGTTGAAGAACAGCCGTTTCTGGTTGGCCGTGGTGCCCATCTTTACCAGGCTCCACGAGCGCAGGATATATTCCTGGATCGCGGCCTTGATCCACCACATGGCGTAGGTGGCGAGCCGGAACCCTTTTTCCGGATCGAACCGCTTCACGGCCTGCATCAGGCCGACATTGCCTTCCGAGATCACCTCGCCAATTGGCAGGCCGTAGCCGCGATAGCCCATTGCAATCTTGGCAACGAGGCGCAAATGAGAGGTGACCAGCCGCTGGGCGGCATCGGGATCGTCATGCTCAAGATAGCGTTTGGCGAGCATGTACTCTTCCTCCGGCTCCAGCATGGGGAACCGGCGGATTTCTTCAAGATAGCGCGACAGCCCGGTGTCACCGGACGCAATCGCGGGAAGCACGGGTTGGGCCATAGCTATGCGCCCTCCTTCGTCTGGATCGGCGGGGCCGTCTTGCCCCGGACCGACCGGTCGTCATGAATGAAACGCGGCACCTCCCGTGCCGGGTTCCAGCAGGATCCGTCCCCCGAGACGCCTGGAGCCTTCCCGTTCGGATTGGTCCAATCCGAACCAAGGAAATGCTCGGCCTCTTCACGTTCGAGCCGTTTCTTGTCGATCAGGTGAGGTCGCCTGAACGGAAACGGATCTGGTCGCCAAGCGTCCCTTTTGCGGCGAGACGGTGTCTTCGGCGTCTTCTGCAACGCACGCCGAAGAAAAACACTACTCCGAAATGGGTCAAAACCGAGACCGGCCGGGTGCATCGGCCGGCAGTGTGTCCAGCGCCGCCAGCAGCGCGTCGAGATCTGGCGGCAACGGGCTTTCGAACCGGAGCGTCTCTCCCGTCACCGGATGCGCAAAGCCCAGAACGGCTGCGTGTAGCGCCTGACCCGAGAGGGCATCGATCCGCTCGCGTACCGCCGCGGGCAGTCGGTTCGCCTTGGTGCGAAAGCCGGCCCCGTAGAGCGTATCGCCGAGCAGAGGATGGCCTTTCGCGCTCAAGTGCACGCGAATTTGATGAGTCCGCCCCGTTTCCAGCCGGCACGACACCAGGCTTGCAATCGGATCGGACGCCGGAAAGCGCCGGTCGGTGGAATAATGGGTCACGGCAGGCTTGCCGCTGGCGACGATGGCGAAGCGTTGGCGGTGGTTCGGCGCGCGACCGATCGGTGCGTCGATCCGGCCTTCCACCGGCTTCGGCGCGCCCCACGCCAGCGCACGATAGGTGCGCTCCAACGGCCCGGTCCGGCCGTGGTCGGCGAACTGGGCGGCGAGCCCTTGATGGGCGGCGTCGGACTTGGCGACGACGAGCAGGCCTGAGGTTTCCTTGTCGAGACGGTGGACGATTCCCGGTCGCGCAACGCCGCCAATTCCCGAAAGCTCGGACCCGCAATGGGCGAGAAGGGCGTTAACCAGCGTTCCGCTTGCATGGCCGGCGGCCGGATGGACCACCAGACCAGCGGGCTTGTTCACGACGAGGAGATGGGGATCCTCGTAGACGATTTCAAGCGGGATCGCCTCTGCCACCGCGTTCGACGGCTCCGGTGCCGGCAGGGCGACGGCGATCGCAGCGCCGGCCTTCACTTTCCGCTTGGGTTCGGTGACGGTCGCCCCGTCGACATCGACGTGGCCGGCCCGTATAAGCCCCTGCAGCCTGGCCCGGGACAGTTCCGGAACTCGCCGGGCAAGGCATTGATCGAGGCGCTGATCATCATCGGCGTCGTCGACGACGAGAACCACCGGATCAGCGCCCGGGACGAAAGCGGCATCACTCATGACTTCATCCGCACTCGATGACGGACCGGAACCGCCGCTCGATCCGGCGATGGAACGCGTCCAGCGCAAGCTGCGCAAGCTCGTCCTGGTTTCGGGATTGATCATGGCGGCCGGCCTGGTGGCGGTGTTCGCCGCGATCCTCTATCGGCTCTCGGAAGCGGAGAACCGCCGCGCACCGGCCACTGTGACGCTCGACCTCCCGCAGGGGACGACCGTCCAGTCCGCGACCGGCACGGCGGACCGGCTCACATTGGTGGTGGAGAGCCCGGACGGCAAGACCTCGATCGTCGTTTTCGACGCCGCGACCGGCCAGCCCCTGACCACGTTCACGTTGGGCACGGCCGGCCAACCTTCCGTCAAGATCGCCGAATAGGTTGGGTTTTTGGAGCATGTGCCGTTCAAATTAAGTGATCTTGAACGAAAAGGAATGGCTCAAGCTATTGAATCCGGGACCATTTCTTTTCGCTCACATGATTCTATCCGAGCGGAAAGGGCTGCAAGGTCGCTCCCGTTTTGGGCCCATGACACCGTTCTGGACTCGCCCTATCTTCTGCCGAAGCGCAAAATGCAGCGAACCTCATGTTCCCTCGCGCGCGTCTGGAGGGGGCCGGTTTTGCGCCTGGCCGACGGCACTTGTGGGCCAACGTCCATACGAGGGCTGGGTCTCGCAGTTGTGGATTCTCCCGCCACCAATGCGGCATCCGCAATGAGCATCTTGCGTCGCCGCTGTGGCTTCGCTATATCCGCGGTCGGTTTCGAGCGGCAGTGCCGCCGAGAAGCCCCCATCGTCTAGCGGTCCAGGACGCCGCCCTCTCACGGCGGAAACAGGGGTTCGAGTCCCCTTGGGGGTGCCATTCGCACTCATAATGCGCGAATGTTCCGCCGCGATAGCGGCCTCCATTACATCTTTTGATCCGATGATGCGAATGAGGCCGAGCGGCGTTCCACGTGGCCTGAACAGGCTCGCGTATGTTGCGGGCGTGGCTCCGGGAGTTTTCCGCATAAAGGCGTTGAGACAATAACTTAGACCCGCTTCATGAGTCTGAGAAAAGAGGAACGGGTCTAGCCACGCATGTGCGACGTCTGCTCGACCGGTTCCGACCGAGCGCGGGAAAGATCGACGACGTCACCCGTCGACAGTCGCCTCGAACAGACCTTTTCCACCGTGGACGATATCGTAGCGGATGGCTTGCTCGGCCTCGTTCGCATCGCCTGATTTGAGCGCGTGGATGACCTGCTCGTGCGGATGGGTGCCCGAAAAGGGCGAGCCTCTATCGTAGAGGTGCGACAGGATTGGGCCACACCGCATCCACAGCCCTTCAACGATCTCCAGAGTGATCGGAAGTCGGGCCATGCTGCACAGTTTCAGGTGGAATTCCGTGTTCAAGTGGACGGCCTGCAGGAGATCGCCGCCGCTTTGATGCTGCTCGATTATGTTGGCATGGATCTGTTCGAGAGCGGCAATTTCGGCGTCCGTGGCCTTCTGGGCGGCCGATGCGGCGCAGCGGCCTTCCAGGTCCATGCGCAGATCGCGAATTTCCTGTAGCTGGCTGGTGAAGAGCTGCGGAACGACCACCGTGCCGCGGGCATCGAGGGTCAACGCTTCCTTGGAGACGAGGCGCAGCAAGGCTTCGCGCATGGGCGTCGCGCTGATGCCGAAGCGTTTCGACAAAGGGCGGAGTTGCAGCTTTTGGCCCGGACGAAGTTTTCCGTGCATCAGCGCATCGCGGACGCCCTGGTAGGCCTGTTCGCTCAGACTTTCCCGGGAGATCGAGCCTCCCCAATCCTCTTCCGAGGCGGCAGTTTCGGACAAGGCAATCGGCCGCGACGTTGACATGATTTTTTCCGTGTTATAACGAATAACATATTGCAGGTATCGCCATTCAGTGTGACGAGGCGGAAGCGCCTGCGCAAGTCAGTCTTAGGCGACGTCAGATCGCTTGCAATGTCAGGGAGGAATGGCGTGACCCAGTTCCCAAACTTCGTTGGGGGCCAATGGCTGTCGTCCGATGATGCCGCGGAAAACCGGAATCCCTCTGACAAGTCGGACGTAATCGGGCTCTTTGCCAAGGCGGATGCGGAGACCGTTCGTGACGCGATCGGGGCTGCGCGGTCGGCGCTGCCTGAGTGGGCGAACGCCTCGCCGCAGCTTCGCCATGACGTGCTGCTTGCGGCCTCAATGGAGATCCTGCAGCGCCGGGACGAGCTGACGCAGATCCTCTCGCGAGAGGAAGGCAAGGCGCCCAAGGACAGTTTCGGTGAAGTCACGCGCGCCGCGCACGTGCTGTCTTTCTTTGCCGGCGAGGCGCTGCGCCTGAACGGTGAGTTCGCCACCTCGACGCGGCCCGGTATCGAAGCCCATGTGACCCGGGAGCCGGCTGGCGTGGTCGGGATCATCACGCCGTGGAACTTCCCGATTGCGATCCCTGCGTGGAAGATCGCGCCCGCCTTGGCCTACGGCAACACCGTCGTCTTCAAGCCGGCGGGCCTGGTGCCGCATTCGGCCTGGATGTTGGTCGATATTCTTCAGCGCGCCGGCCTTCCGAACGGAGTGCTGAACCTTGTCATGGGATCCGGAGGCGTGGTTGGCGACGCCATTCTTTCGTCCGATGCCGTCGATGCCATTTCCTTCACGGGATCGGTGGCGACGGGTCGGCACGTGGCGGCCAGCTGTATCCAAGGGCCGCGCATGAAGAAGGTCCAGCTCGAGATGGGCGGAAAAAACCCGCTTGTCGTTCTGGATGACGCGAACCTGGAAACAGCGGTCGAGTGTGCAGCCAATTCGGCGTTTTACTCGACCGGACAGAGGTGTACCGCCGCGTCGCGGCTCATCGTGACGGAAGGGATCGCGGATCGCTTCGTCGACCGTCTTCAGACGCGCATGTCGGAGCTGACCGTCGGAAATGCGCTCGACCCGCAAACCGATATCGGTCCGGTCGTCGATGAAAGCCAGCTTGAAAGCAACTTGTCCTATCTGGACGTCGGGCGCGAGGAAGGCGCTCGGGTCGTCGGTGGCGAATTGCTGAATCGAGAAACCCAGGGCAACTTCATGGCGCCCGCCCTGTTTCTGGAGGCGACCAATCGGATGCGGATCTGCCGGGAAGAGATTTTCGGCCCCGTGTCGGCGGTCATCAAGGTTCGCGACTATGACGAAGCGCTCGCGGTGGCCAACGATACCGAATACGGACTTTCGTCCGGCATCTGTACCAACAATCTGAAATATGCCCGCCACTATCGGCGCAATGCGGCAGCGGGCCTGGTCTTCGTCAATCTTCCGATTGCTGGGGTCGATCATCACCTGCCCTTCGGCGGTCGGAAAAACTCCAGCTACGGGCCGCGCGAACAGGGCGCTTATGCGCGCGAATTCTATACCACGGTCAAAACCGCCTATATCGGCGACATGGAATGAGCGACAACGCCTTCGACTATATTATTGTCGGCGGCGGAAATGCCGGCTGCGTCTTGGCCAATCGATTGAGCCAAGACCCGGCTACGCGTGTTTTGCTTCTGGAAGCCGGAACGCGGGCGAATAGTCTCTGGGTTGGTATTCCGGCCGGGTTCACCAAGCTTCTGTCGACGCCGCGCCACAACTGGCTGTTCCAGACCGAGCCGGAAGACAACACCGACAACCGCATCATCAGTATTCCAAAAGGGAAGGGACTGGGCGGATCTACGCTGATCAATGGCATGATCTACGTTCGCGGTCAGCCTCAGGACTACGATGGCTGGGCGCAGAGCGGCGCGCGCGGGTGGTCTTGGTCCGACATGGTGCCTTATTTTGAGAAGGTGGAGAGGCGCAGCGGTGACGACGGCGCGTCGGAAGACGGCGACGGCGTGGTTCCGATCGAACAGGTCGCAAGCCGGCCGGAGATCGCCGAGGCCTTTATCCGGGCCGGCGTGGAAGCAGGATATCCGCAGAATGCCGACTATAACGGCGCGACGCAGGACGGCTTTGGATATTATCAGGTCAACCAGCATAGGGGCCGGCGCGTCAGCGCGGCCGATGCCTACCTCAAGCCGGTCCTCAACCGCCCCAATCTTCGTCTGATCTGTTCCGCGCACGTGACCCGCGTGGTGATCGAGGGCAAGCGGGCGGTCGCGGTGGACGCGCGGGTGCATGGCCGTATGCAGCGGTTTCACGCAGATGGTGAAGTCGTGCTGAGTGCAGGCGCCATCCAGACTCCGCAGCTTCTGGAGCTTTCAGGCATCGGGCGACCGGATATCGTTTCCGCGCTAGGTCTTGAGGTGGTGCGACCATTGCCAAGCGTGGGGGAGAACTACGTCGACCATTTTTGCACCCGGATGAGCTGGCGGGTCAAAGGCACCAAAACGCTCAACGAGCTGACGCGGGGCTTGGCCTTGGTCCGCTCGGTCGCTGAATACGCGGTGAAGCGCACGGGCATCCTGACCTATGCAACGGGCTTGGCCCACGGTTTCCTGCGCACGCGGCCGGGATTGGCGGGGCCGGATGTCCAGTTGTTTTTCATGCACGCCAGCTACGCCAACGCGGCCGAGCGGAAGCTGGACAAGTTTCCGGGCATGACCATTGGCGTGAGTCAGCTTCGGCCGCAATCGCGCGGTTCGATCCACGCGATCAGTCCCGATCCGATGGATGCGCCGATCATTCGCCCCAATTTCCTATCCGCCGAAGATGACCGGATCTGCCTTGTGGACGGGATGAAGCAGACCCGGGCCATCATGGAACAGCCGGCCATGACGCCGTATCGGGAGCACGAGATCGCGCCCGGGCCGGAGTGCTCCAGCGACGAGGATTGGTTGGCATTCGCGCGGGCGAACGGCCAGACGATCTATCACGCGAGCGGCACGTGCCGAATGGGGGTTGATCCGGAAAGCTGCGTCGACGACCGGCTCAGACTTCGCGGCATCGCGGGGCTGCGCGTCGTCGATGCTTCGATCATGCCTTCGATCGTCTCCGGTAACACTCAAGCGGCCGTCTTTGTCATCGCCGAAAAAGGCGCGGACATGATCCTGGAAGACTGGCGCAACGGCCGGCGATCGGGGACGAATATTGGCGGGCACACGACAGCGGGAGGTTTCGATGCTTGAGGTATTTGAAGCACAACAAAAGGTCGCCAAAATAGATGGCGGCGAGATCAACTATGTCGACTTCGGCTCCGGGCCGGCTGTCGTCTTCCTTCATGGATTTCCCGACGGGTGGCGCCTGTGGCGTCACCAGATGGAAGCGCTTTCGAACGCCGGATACCGGGTTATCGCCATGGACCAAAGAGGGTTCGGCGACTCGCACAAGCCCACCGAAGTCCCCGCCTACGAGATGCAGGTTCTGGTTAGCGACGTGGTGGGCTTGATGAGCCATGTCGGCGTCGAACAGGCGGACATCGTCTGCCACGACTGGGGCGCGAACGTCGGCTGGGCGCTTGCGTCCTCAGAGCCGGACAAGGTTCGTCGCTTCGTGCCGATCGCCTCGGGCCATCCCAAGTTCGCGCGAACGATCGAGGGCTTTGAAAAGTCCTGGTACGTCTTCGTTTTTCAGTTCGAGGGCATGGCCGAAAACCTGATGTCGCGCGACAATTTCGCGGTGTTTCGGCAGCTGATGCGGAACCATCCGGAAACCAAGCGCTGGATTGCGGATCTAGAACGTCCGGGCGCGCTGACGGCTGCGATGAACTGGTACCGGGCCAACTACTCGCCGGCGCGCGGGTTCGCGCTGCCGATGGATGTGGGCAGCGTATCCGCCCCGACCATGGGCATCTTCGGCGAGGACGACGTTCTGCTGCAGGAATTGAGGATGATCACATCGAGCCAGCACACGACGGGCGGTTGGCGCTACGAACGCGTGTCGGGCGCCGGGCACTGGGTGCAGCTCGACGATCCGGACTACGTCAACTGGTTGCTGCTCGATTTTCTCGGACGTGCGGACGAGAGGCGGGTCTGATGGATAACGAGCTCGGGATCGGCCCGAAAGGCGAGGTCGCCCACGTCGATCTGTTGCGTCACGGCGAGCAGTTCGCGCCGAAGCTCAGCCATATAACGGACCGGGTCTGGCATCTGGTCGGCGTGCGAAGCATCGCGAATTGCACGATGATCGAGGGTGAAAACGGCATCATCCTGGTCGACAGCGGCTCGTCCATCGACGATGCGGAAGCGTTTCTCGTCGAATTCCGCAAGGTGACCGATAAGCCGATCGTCGCGGTCATCTACACCCATTCGCACTACACGCGTGGGGCGCAGGCCTATGTGGATGATGCCGCACCCCAATCCATTCAGGTCTGGGGCCACGCGAAAGTTCACGAGAATTACACGCGTGGCCGGCCAGAGATCTTTCCGACCTATGTCCGTAAGATCGCCACCCAAATGGGCAATCTGGTCCCGGCGGAGGGGGAGGACGCCGCGCCGAATGCGGGGTTGGGGGGCGAATACCATCTTTCGGCCGGGCGGTACGGCTACGTTAAGCCGACCCATACCGTCGAGACAGCCTCCGACGTTGTGATCGACAGCGTGCCATTTCGGCTGATCCCGGCGATTTCGGACGCGGACGACTGTTTGACCATCTGGCTCCCGGAAGAGCGCGTGGTCATCGAGAACATATTCTGGCGCGTCTATCCCAACTTCGGGGCTATCCGGGGCGAATTCTACCGTCGCCCCACGCTTTGGGCCGACAGCGTCGACGATATCCGTGCGCTGCAGCCGGAGCACATTCTTGGCTGCCACGGCACCCCTTACTCGGGCCGAGACAGAATTGACGCGATGCTGTCCGATTATCGCGACGGGATCCAGTATCTCTACGATCAGACCATTCGCGGGATTAATCAGGGACTGGATCAAAGAGAGTTGTCGGAGACGATCGACCTGCCGGGAAGCCTCAAGAGCAATCCTGTGATGCAGGAACACTACGGCGAATTCCAGTTCGGCGTGCGGGGGGTCTACAACGGGGTCATGGGCTGGTTCGGGACGGACACGTCCACGCTTCATCCCGTCCCGAAGCGGGTCGAGGCCGAACGCATCATTGAGGGGTTCGGTGGACGGGACGCTTTGCGCGCGCAGGTGGACCGATGGTTTGAGCAAGGCGACTTCGCCTGGAGCGCGCAATTGGCGAGCTATCTCGTCACCACCGATCCGCAGAACGAAGAGGACCGACGCAGGAAAGCCCGCTCTCTCAGGGAGATGGGCCGCCACTCCAGATCGTCGATCACCAGGAACTACTATCTGACAGAGGCGCGCGAACTGGAAGGCAAAGTCGACAGCTTCGCACTTCCGCACCGGTCGGTGGCCAAGTTGCTGGAGGGCGGGCCGGAGAGCGCATTCCGGATTTTGAGGTACGAGGTCGACCCGGACCGGGCGGATGGGATCGACCAGACGATCGGCATCCTATTCTCAGATCGCGCCGAGCGCGCCGAACTGACCGTTCGCAATTGCATTCTGATCGTCGATCAGGCGGCGGCGGGGAGCCCGGTCCCGACCTTGGAGCTCCCGTTCGACCGGTTTGCGCGGCTTCTCTGCGGGGAGGTGCGGCTTTCAGATCTGCTGGCTCAGGGTCAGGCGATCATCCATGGCGATCGGTCCGCCGTCGCGGCTGTACTCGCGTGCTTCGATACCCCCCTTTCAGACTGATCCAGGACTAGGAGAGGAACGTCAAGAATGGCTGATGTCGCCAGCAATGGGCTGCGTTTCGAAGGCCAGCGCGCCCTGGTCTCCGCGGGGTCGGGAGGAATCGGCCTTGGCATTGCCAAGCGGCTCGCGGCCGAGGGGGCCGAAGTCGTTGCCCTCGGTCGGACCCAAGAGACCATCGACACAGCCAAACAGCAGGCTGGAACTGACACCATCCGCTTTATCCGCGTCGACTTGTCGGATACCGCCGCTCTCAAGCAGACGATGGGCCCGCTTCTCGAGGACGAGGGATATTTCGACATCCTGGTCAACAACGCGGGCGGGTCGCTGCATACCCCCAAGGCCTTTCTGGAGGCAAGCGACAGAGACTGGGGCCGTGTGATCGAGATGAATATCGGCGTGACCGTCCAACTGACGCGGGCGGTCCTGCCAAGCATGCAGCGCCGGAGCTACGGCCGGATCGTGAACATGGGATCCAAGGCCGGGCGCTACGGGAGCCTGTTCACGGGGGCCAACTATGCCGCCGTCAAGGGGGCCGTGCAGTCGATGACGCTCCAGCTTGCCCAGGAGTTCGGTCCCTTTGGGATCACCTGCAACGCCGTGTGCCCGGGCGCGATTATGACCCCGCGACTGAACCGACTGCTCGATGAGCGGATGACGCCGGAGGAGCGACGAGCCGCCGAGCAGGCGATCCCCATGCGCCGACATGGCACGGTCGAGGACGTGGCCGCAGCCGTGGCCTTCCTGGCCTCGAAAGAGGCGTCCTTCATTACCGGGCAGTTGCTCGACATCAACGGCGGTCAGGCGATGGCGTCATGAGTAGCGAAGAAGGCAAGATCGGCCCTGTTCTCGTG
Organism: Amorphus sp. 3PC139-8; assembly: GCF_040750475.1. Lineage (NCBI taxonomy): Bacteria > Pseudomonadati > Pseudomonadota > Alphaproteobacteria > Hyphomicrobiales > Amorphaceae > Amorphus > Amorphus sp. 3PC139-8. The sequence goes on from NZ_JABJVY010000016.1 coordinate 29,697, forward strand.
ACCGGCAGCGAGGGGTTCATCGGGCGTTCCATCGTCGACGCGCTGTTGGCGCGCCAGGAGACCGTCATCGCCCTCGATCGGGCGCATGCCGAGTGTCCCGCCGCGACGGAAACGCTCATCCGAGTCTCCGGAGACATTCGTGACACGAGCTTTGTTGTCGAGACGGTTCGACAGCACAAGGTGCGGGCAATTCTCAACCTTGCGGCCCTGATTATTCCGGCATGCAAGGCCGATCCGGTTTTGGGCGCCGAAGTCGATATCATCGGCCATATCAATATGTTCGAGGCGGCCCGCGCCGGAAATATCAAACGGGTGGTCTATACGAGCTCGGTCGCATCGAAACCGCGAGCGCCATTCAATTCGCCGGTCAATCTCTACGGGGTCTACAAGCGGACCTGCGAGGACATCGCGAAAGTCTACTTTCTCGACTACGCGATTCCGTCGGTCGGCGTGCGGCCGAACATCGTCTATGGCCCGGGACGGGAGGTCGGGGAAACAGCGTTCGTTTCCAAGGCCGTCGCCGCCGCCGTCGCGGGCGAGCCATTCGAAATGCCGTTTACCGGCGATGTCTGCCTGCAGCACGTTGATGAGATCGTCGACGTCTTGCTGCGATGTCTGTACGCAAGTCCGGACGCTCCCGTTGTTTCGGACATCACGACCGATATTTCCAAGATCGACGATGTCGCAAGTGTTATCGAAGATCTGATTCCGGGTGCGAAAATCGCGTTGTCTGACAAGGTTCGGCCGGCTCCCGCGGATTTGGACAACGAGCCTCTGAGGGAACTACTTGGCGTTTGGCCGTCCATCTCGCTGCGCGAAGGCATCGAGAGAACGAAAAGATCGCTGTCGCAACGCTGAATTTTCGCCGCGCAAGCTTGACAGTTTGCGGTCGAAGATTGTTATAACAAATATCAGATAATAAGAAATCATTGCTGCTGAACCCATGGCCGGAGCCATCCGCCGTGGGAGGTGGGTTGCAAAAGGGAGGAAGAAAATCATGTCAACGAACAGGCAATGGGGAACAGCGCTCGCCGCGCTCCTGGTCGGTCTCGTTCCGGTCTCGGCGCAAGCGGAATTTCCCGAGCGCAGGGTTGAAATTGTGGTGCCGTGGACGGCGGGGGGGTCGACGGGCGCGCATGTCCAGTTGATGTCCAAGCGACTGGAAGAGGTGTTGGGCACCGACATCGTCGTTAGAAATCTCGCGGGCGCTGCTGGTACGATCGGAGCCGCGGAGGTCGCGAACTCGGATCCGGACGGTTACACCCTGCTCGCGACCCCAGCGGGACCCACGACGATCCAGCCGCACCTGCGGCAACTGCCTTACGATCTCGAAGACTTCGACGTCATCTGCCGATACACGAACAATCCGTTCGTTTTCATGGTCGCGGAAGATTCCGAGTACAAGACCATGGAAGAATTCATCGCGGCAGCAAAAGCATCGCCTGGCGAGATGTCCTACGCCACGGCCGGCGTGGGTACGCTCCCGCATATTGTCGGCCTTGCGATCGGTGAAGGATTCGACGCGGAACTCCTTCACCTTCCGACCAGCAGCTCCGCCGACTCCATGAGGGCTCTTCTCGGCGGTCAGGTCACGTCGATGCCGGAGACGGTGGATCATCTTGCCCGCTACGACGCCCGGGGGCTGGCTGTGACGACGCCGGAGCGGCTGGAGGACTATCCCGACATTCCAACCCTGCGCGAACTCGGCGTGGACGCGGTCTTCAACCATTGGCAGGCGCTGTACGTACCGGCCGGAACGCCTGCGGACGTTCAAAAGACGCTGGCTGATGCCTGCGAGGCGGCGTTCGAAGACGAAAAGATCGTCAAGGGGATGGAAGCGATGAACTCCCGGATCTCCGTCCTCACCGGGGAAGAGCTTCAGAAATTTGCCCAAGACGAAAGCGAGCTCAATCGTAAGCTTCTGGTTTCGGCGGGCCTGCTGGAAGAGTGAGCCACAATTGCCGTCTCGTATCCTGAGCGATGCGGGGCGGCTCCCTTGTCTCCATCGGGTCCGTTTTGCGCGTCGGCGGCCGGAGGCTTTGCATGACTATCCGAGAAGAAGTCGCCGTCAGATTGCCCGGGGCCGTCCTCGTTGCCGTCGCGGCGATCCTATTGTGGCACACGTTTGATCCCAGCTACAGCTCTCGTTTGTCGACGCTCAAGTTCGGACCCGTGTTCTTTCCGCGGGTTATCTTGACGGTTTGGCTGCTTCTCTCTCTTCCGTTGATCTTCGTCGTGCCACGGGCATTGCGACGGTCGGTCTTGGAGCATCGGAAGGTCTGGCCAGGCGTTTTCTTCGTTTTCGCACTTGCGATCTATTTATGGTTGCTACCTGGGCTTGGCTATCTCCTCGCAACGTTCCTGTTCGGTGCCGTAGTGCAACTGATCGCCGGGGATCGAAAGCCTCTGAGGTTCGTGTTCTGGTCCGCCGTTCTAACCGTCATGTCCTGGGTCTGTTTTGAGCTTGGGCTCGAAATCATCCTGCCCGCCGGGAAATGGCTCTGATCGGATTTCCTATGGAATATCTCTCGCAAGCCGGTGGACTGATCCTGGATTGGCAGGTGTTGGTTACGATCCTGGCGGGGACCGCGATCGGGCTGGTGGTCGGCGCTCTGCCCGGCTTGGGCTCCGTGGTGGCGGTGACCGTCGTGCTGCCGTTCACCTTTTCGATGGATACGGTGCCCTCGATCGCGCTGCTGGTTGCTGTCTACTGCTCGTCAGTCTTCGGAGGATCCTTTACCGCCGTTCTCCTCAACACACCTGGAACGCCGCAGTCGGCCGCCACTGTTCTCGATGGATACGCGATGACGCGCGCCGGGAAAGGCGATCTGGCGCTGGGGTGGGTGGCGGGCGGATCGCTGGTCGGCGGGCTGGTGTCGACCGTCGTCCTGGTCTTGCTGGCGCCGCAACTTGCCGCAGTGGCGCTGCGATTTGGCCCAATCGAGACGTTCGGGCTGATCTGTCTGGCGCTGACCTGTATATCCGGAGTTTCCGGCAAGAACATTCTGTTGGGGTGGATCGGCGGGTCGATCGGGCTGATGCTCGGGTCCGTCGGGGTCGATCCCCTCTCGGGGCAGACGCGCTTCACCTTCGGCAGCTTCGCCGTCTCCAGCGGGATCGAGATCGTCCCGGTGCTCGTCGGCCTGTTCGCGATTTCCGAAGTGATCTACCGCCTCAATGAATCGGAGGCTTCGCGTGCTGCGGCCAACATCGTGCCCGGTTTCAAGTTGGCTCCGATGAAAGAGTGGCTTCTGCGGTGGAAGACCTTGGTCTCCGGTAGCGTGATCGGTTCCGCCGTCGGAGCGCTTCCCGGCACCGGAGCGGCGACGGCGGCGTTCATTTCCTATGCGGCCGCCAAGCGGTTCGGCCGGTTCCGCAACGATATCGGCAAAGGCGAGCCGGAAGGCATCGTCGCGTCGGAAACGGCGAACAACGCCGTTACCGGCGGCGCGCTGGTGCCCACCCTGGCGCTGGGCATTCCCGGCGATCCGGTCACGGCGGTCATGATGACGGCGCTGATCATCCAGGGCATTCAGCCTGGTACGCGGCTTTTCGTCGATACCCCGGAACTCGTCTACGCAACCTTCCTGCTGTTGATCTTGGCCAATCTGGCAATGTTCCTTTCTGCCGGTGTCTTCAGCCGCGTCTTTAGCCGAATCGTATCGTTCCCGCAGCCGATCCAGCTCTCCATTATTGTCGTTCTCTCGGTGGTCGGCTCTTACGGCGTGCGGGGAAATGTCTTCGACTTGTGGGTCATGATGATGGCCGGAGCGGTTGGCTATCTGTGCCGCATCGCGTCCATTCCGATCGCCCCGATCGTCATCGGCATGGTGCTGGGACCCTTTCTCGAACAGAACTTGCGGCAGGGTCTCATTCTGACGCGAGGCAGTTTCTGGGCGTTCTTCAGTTCGCCGATTGCAGCAGTGCTGATCGGTGGCGCCGCTGTCATCATCCTAACGTCGGTGCTCTTCCTGGTCCGGGATTGGGTCAAAGGAAAGCCGTCTGTCGTGGACACACAAGTCGCCTCTTTTCTTTCACGGCAGGAGCAATCCGATGGCAAACGGCGCTGATGCGCTTTGCGATACTTTCTTGGCCAACGGGATCGACACCTGTTTCGCCAATCCCGGAACCTCGGAGATGCATTTCGTGGCCGCGCTCGATCGCAAGCCGCAGATGCGTTGCTTTCTTGGTCTCTTCGAGGGCGTCGTGACCGGGGCTGCGGACGGGTATGCGCGGATGGCCGGCAAACCGGCCGCGACCCTGCTGCACACCGGCCCCGGATTGGCCAATGGCCTTGCCAATATGCACAATGCTAGGCGGGCCTTTACGCCGATGGTCAACGTGGTTGGCGATCATGCGCACTATCATCTGCCGAACGATGCGGCGCTGACGACGGACATCGAAAGTCTGGCGCGGCCCATGTCGCGTCATGTGCGGCGCATTGCCGGCCCGGAGGATGTCAGTCGGGCGACGGCGGAGTCGATTGCCGCAGCTTCGGCCGCGCCAGGGGGAGTGAGTACGCTCATTCTTCCCGCCGATGCCGCCTGGTCGACAGTCGACCCGGACGCTTCGATCGCCAAGGCCGAATGGCGAGCTGCCGCCGAGGCCGACCCTCAGATGGTCGAGCGCGCCGCGGCCGCCGCGCGCAGTGGCGGGAAACCGATGTTCCTGCTTGCCGGCGACGCCCTCTCGGGCAATGCTTTGAAGAAGGCGGCCGCCATCGCGGAGCGGTTCGGCGGGCGCATCGCTGCGGAGCAGACCAACCGGCGGATCGAGCGAGGTGTCGGCCGACCCCCGGTTGAGCGCATGCCCTATGTGGTCGAGCAGGCGATGGCCTTTCTGGAGGGCGTCACAGACCTCATCCTGGTCGGCTCGAAGACGCCCGTCACATTCTTCGCCTATCCGAATTTGCCGACGAGCCCGGTTCCGCCCGGCTGTCGCGTCACCCGCCTGGCGGAACGGTCGGACGATCTGCCCGGCGCGATCGATCTGCTGGGCCAGGCGCTTGGGCTGAACGACGAGATCGGCTGGTCAGGCGCGCGGACGGAGCCGCCGCCGCTACGTCATGGCGATCTCACCGCCGAGGCGGTTCTCGTTTCCGTCACGCACCTCATGCCGGAAAACGCGATCGTCGCCGACGAGGCCGTGACGTCGGGCCGGAGCTTTTTCAAGCTATCGCATGGTGCGGCGCCACACGATCACATTCAGGTGGCTGGCGGCGCCATCGGCGGGGGATTGCCGCTGGCGCTCGGCGCGGCGATCGCTTGCCCGGATCGGAAGGTCCTCAGCCTGCAGGCGGACGGATCGGGCATGTACACCAACCAGGCACTTTGGAGCATGGCGCGGGAAAACGCGGATGTGTGCGTCGTGGTGTTCGCCAACAGCCGCTACGCCATCCTGCAGGGCGAGTTGAAGAATGTCGGTGCCGACGAACCGGGCGAAAACGCCAACCGCATGCTGCGGTTCGACAGTCCGGCCGTCGACTGGGTGGCCATGGCGAAGTCAATGGGGATGGACGGAGCGCGCGCGGAGACGGCGGAAACCTTCCATGACCTGTTCAAATCGGCGATGGGGCGGCGGGGGCCGTTCTTGATCGAAGCGTGCGTCTAAGAGACAGGTGAGACATGGACTTGGGAATTGCCGGTAAGAGGGCGCTGGTCTGCGCCTCGTCGCGAGGGCTCGGCAGGGGATGCGCCGAAGCGCTCGCCGAGGCCGGCTGCGCACTCGTGATGAACGGCAGAAGCGTGGACGTGCTTCGAAAGACAGCCGATGAAGTCGGCGAAGTCTACGGTACCGATGTGACGGCCGTCGCGGCCGACATCACAAAGCCGGAGGGGCGCGAAGAGGTCCTCTCGCAAGCCGGCGAGATCGACATTCTGGTGACGAATGCCGCCGGTCCTCCGCCCGGCAACTGGATCGATTGGGACCGGGACGATTTCATCTCCGCTTTCGATGCCAACATGCTGACGCCGATCGCGCTGATGCAAGCGTTGATGCCGTCCATGATGGAGCGCAAGTGGGGGCGGGTGGTAAATATCACCTCCGAAGCGGTGAAGTCGCCGCGCCCACGGCTCGGGCTCTCCAATTCCGCCCGCACCGGTCTCACCGGTTTCGTGGCCGGGACCGCGCGGCAGGTGGCCCAGGATGGCGTCATCATCAACAATCTGTTGCCCGGGCTTCATGCGACGGACAGGGCGTCTTCCCTCGACGCCGGTATGGCGAAGAGCGAGGGGATAGACGTCGACGAAGTCACCCGGCGCAAACAGGCCGCCATACCGGCACGTCGTTACGGCTCTCCGGAAGAGTTCGGCCGCGTCTGCGCCTTCCTGTGTTCCACGCATGCCGGATACATCGTCGGCCAGAACATCCTCGTCGACGGTGGGGCCGCGAACATCACGTTCTAAAGGCGTTTTCCACCGATCTCATCGAAAGCGATTTCCCATGAGCAAAGAAGCGTTTGCAGCCGAATTCCGGCAATTCCCAACGTCATGTCTGTCTGACGCCATGGACGAGTTGGGGCTCTACGGGGTTCTGTCCGGCATCCAGCCGCTGCGGCACGAACAGCCACGTATTTCTGGCAAGGCGCTGCCGGTGAGGTTTCAGAGGAAAAGCGGCGATCCCGATGCCTGGCGTTTCGGCGGTGGCGTCGGCAAGCCGCTCGAGCAGGTGCTCAAGACCATGGCCAACGGTCATGTCGTGGTCATGGATCTCGACGGCGCGAGTGATGCATCGGCCTGGGGCGGACTGGCGGCACAGCTTGCTCAGCGCAAGGGCGTGCGCGGAACGGTGCTTTGGGGGACGTGCCGCGATGCCGAGGAGATCCGGGGCTGCGGCTACCCAGTCTGGTCGACAGGCGTCTGCCCGCGCCGCAGCCGAAACGAATTCACGTTCGGGTCGATCAACGAGCCGATCACCATTGGCCGCTGCACGATTGGGCCGGGCGACCTTATCGTTGCCGACGGGTCGGGCGTCGTCTGCATCCCGAAGGACCGGGCCGCCGAAATCCTCAAGCTTGCGCAAAAGATCTCGCACCAGGAAGCCGTTCTGGAAGCGCAGGTTTTGGACGACCGCGTGAGCTCCTGGGATGAGCTCTGAAGGGCGGCATATTCCATGCGATCGCAGGCGCACGAACGTTTGGCTTCAAGTGAGCTTTTCGACGAATACGGTTTGAGATCGCCGGATTTATGGGTCCTGACCCTGGGAGCTTCATGCGTCGGGGGAAGGATCCTATGACGACCAGGATGGCTCAGGAGGCGGTGAGATATCCATGTTAATCCGCACGTCGACACCAGAGTATTGCGAAGATGTGTAAAGGATCGTCGATCCTGAACGGGTTTTCACGATCCGTTCGATCTTGACGACGGGTTGCCCCAATTCGATTCCGAGCGCCTCGGCGAGGCGTTCGTCGGAGATCGAAAACGTCACGACCTGGTTCACGGCGCCGATGAGGTGACGATATTTCTGATCGAGGACCGTGATGACCGGCTTCTGTGTGAAGGCGCTGCTGTCCTTCGCGTAGATCTCGTCGTCGATGTAGATATCGATCAGGCAATAGGGGTGCTTGTCGATCAGGTGGAGGCGTTGCAGGTGCCAAGCGGAAAAGTCGGGCTCGAGATCGAAGCTCGGTGCCGGCGAAATCGACGTGGCGCGCTGCGGCCCTTCGAGCAGCTTGGCTTCGATCGGACGGAGCGAGGCGACCAATTCCGACCAGTTCCCCGGCAACACATGTTCCGGGCGGCTCTCGATCCGATCTGCGACAAACGTTCCGCGCCCTCGATGGCGATGCACGAGCCCGCGCTGCTCCAGAACTTCGAAGGCCTGTCGGATCGTGACGCGGGCAAGGCCCAATTCTGCCTGCAAATCCTTGAGAACGGGCAACTGTTGGCCGGGCAGCCAGACTCCGCGCTCTATTCGGAGGCGGAATTGTTCCGCCACCTGAAGATACAACGGGATTTTGCTTCTGGAAAACGGACTTTCGCTAGAGTTCATGCGCACGTAACCGCCCGTTCAACGCGGTCTGCAGGCGCGAGGCACGGCATCTGGGACGACGCGCAACAGTCGCCCCGTGCCGCCTGTCGCCCAAGGGTTGTCGAACAGCTAAATTCCGGACCCCGCACGGCGTCAATGTTTGAAACCCTTGGCGGTCGCGCGAGCCGTGCTGGTTAGGAAGCCGAGATCGTTGCCCACTGCGACCATGGTGTAACCCGCGGCCAGCGCATCTTGCGCGAGGTCGGGCCGATTGAACAGGATGCCGCACGGAACCTCGATGGCGGCAGAGCGCTTGGCGACCTGCTGAACGATATTGAGGATGTCGGCGTGAGACGGCTGGCCGACAAACCCCATCGAGGCGGAAAGATCGCCCGGTCCGACGAAGACGGCGTCGATGCCCGGTACAGCGGCAATGTCTTCCAATCGGTCGATCGCGTCGCGGCTTTCAAGCTGCACCACGACGCAGATTTCGTCATTGGCGATCTGTGCGTAATCGTCGACCGTCAGATAACGACTGCCGCGATGCATCAGGGCAAAGCCGCGGTGTCCCTGCGGAGGGTAGCGTGTGGCGTCGACGAAAGCTTTCGCATCCTCGACCGTTTCGACCATCGGTACGAGAAAGGACTGCACTCCGATATCGAGCAGGTGTTTCGCATGGGAGGGCTCGCGGTTCGGGACGCGGACGATGGGCATGGTCGGCGTTGAGGCGAGCGCGCGCAGGCTGTTGAGAATCTCGCCGTGACTGTAGAGCCCGTGCTCTCCGTCGATCGTGAGAAAGTCGAATCCAGTCCAGCCCATCGCTTCTACGACATTGGCGGATCCGGACATGCACCATGTCCCGACCATTGCTTCCTTGGCCAGCAGACGTCGCTTGAATTCGTTGGCGATGAGCATCGCTTTACCTCCCATTTCGACCGCAGTGCAGGACTTCGCTGGCTATGGCCGTGATCCGGCGTCCGGACGACCTTGACCGAGCGAGAGTCTCGGAATGTCATCGGTACGCGCGGTTGACAAGTCCTAAAGTCCCACAATAGGGTTTTTTGTGATTTCGACGTTGCCTGCGCCGTTTTCTCGGGTGCCGAGGGGCGGTCACGGTCGATGCGACACAGGATCAGGGACAGCGAGGACAGCCAATGAAGCTGGGGAGTTTCGGCTCGGGCGATCGGGCCACCGAATTTCGGGCAGGTCTGTTTGTAGACGGCGGGGTGATCGATATCGCGGCCGCCCGCCCGGACCTATCCTCAAGCCTGCTTCAGATCCTGCAGTCGGGGGAGGGGGCGATCGAAACGGTTCGCCAGATCGCGCGTGAGGCCGATGAGGGGGCGCTTCCGGCCGGAGCTTTTCTGGAGTCCTCTGGCATCCGGTACGGTGCACCGATCAGGCCCGGGAAGATGATCTGTGTCGGGGGCAACTACGAGGACTATCGTCGAATCCTCAATCTGCCCGAGCTTCCCGTGCCGGCCTTCTTTCTGAAATCTCCCGATTGCGTCGTCGCTCATGACGACAATGTCGAGATCCCGGAAGGCTATGGCGTCTTCTACCAGGAATGGGAGCTTTCCTGCGTCATCGGCCAGAAGTGCCGGCATGTCTCGGAGGACGAGGCGGAGAAGGCGATCTTCGGCTACACGATCGTCAACGACATCACGGGGCACACGCTCGAGAATCTGGGGCCGCGACCTTATCACATGCTCGGCAAGAACATGGAGACGTTCGCGCCGGTCGGCCCTTGGATCCTGGCGAAGGAGGCTCTGCCGAAGAGCGTCTACGACCTTCAGGCCCGACGTTGGCGAAACGGCGAACTCGTGTGCGAGTCCAGCACCCGCGAAATGCGCCGCTCGTTCGCAGAGATCATTTCCTACGTCTCCAATTTCATGACGCTCTATCCCGGCGACATCGTCACCGGTGCGTCGCCGCCGGCTGGACCGATCGAGGCCGGCGATGAAATCGAAGTCGAGTTCGAGGGGGTCGGACGACTTCGGAACCAGGTCGTGCGCGCCGACATCGATCCGAGCTATGGGCGGCTGATCGGAATCGAACAGACCTGACCTCGATCGGGCAAATAAAGGGAGGAAAACATCATGAAAAAACGGATCGCCATACTTGGAAGTGCCGTCGCCTTCTTGGCAACGTCTGGCCTTGCAACGGCGGATACGACGCTTCGCTTCGCCTACGTTCACTCGCCAAAGTCGCCGCCGGGCCACGTGGCCGAGATGTTCCGCGAGAAGGTCGAAGCCAGCACCGACGGCCGCGTGCAGGTGCAGACCTTCCCGTCGAGCCAGCTAGGCAATGACCGTAAGCTGTTCTCCAGCGCGCGAAGCGGTAGTGTCGACGTTGTGATGACGCCCTATCCGATGTTGGCGGATATCGTGCCTGAGCTGTCGATCTACGTCGCGGGCTACATGTTCAACGGCTTCGACGAACAGCAGCAGATCCTGGAGCATCCTGACCTCGGGAAGGCATGGGCCGAGCGCTTGCGCGAGGAGGGGGGACTGCGGGTGCTCTGCAGCTTCCTTTACGGCACGCGCCATCTGACGACGAGCGATACGCCGGTCAAATCCCGAGAAGATCTGGCTGGGCTGAAGATCCGGGCCGTCCCGCACCCGAGTTCGATGTCCGTGGTCCGTGGCCTCGGGGGAACGCCGACGCCGGTTCCTTTTTCGGAGATCTTCCAGGGCCTGCAGCAGGGCGTGATCGATGGGCAGGAGAATCCGCTGTCGACGATCGACAGACAGCGAATCTACGAGGTCCAGGACTATCTGATGCTGACCGGTCATCAACTGGTCGCGCTGCCGGTCGCGATCAATGAGCGCGCCTGGCAAGAGCTTGACGAGCAAGACCGGGACGCGGTGCAAGCCGCCGCCGATGAAAGCTGTGAAGTCGGCACCCGCCTCACTCAGGAGGAAGAGGCGGAACTGGTCAATGCCTTCACGGAGCGCGGTATGCAGGTCATTGCGCCCGAGGACGGCCTCGATCTCGCGGCCTTCAAGGAAGCGGTGCGCGCCGAAGTCGCGGAAACCTTCGACGGTGAGATCTGGCCCGAGGGCACCTCAGACGCCGTCAGCAGCGCCCTTGGACGGTAGGGGGCGTCGCAGGTGAGGGGGAGGCCCTCTCACCTGCCTTCATGAACCCTCACTCGCACCTCAGGTGGTTTCCGTGACCGAGCAGACGGACCTCGACGCGCGACCAACGCGCCGCCGCTTTCGTTCTTATTTCCGGAATGTTGAAATCGACATCGCCGCGGTTTGTCTGTTCTTGTTTATCGCCTTGTCCGCAGCGCAGGTCGTATCGCGATACTTTCTGAACAGCCCCTTGCCGTGGGTTGAGGAAGTGTCGGCCATCATTCTGATCTGGATGACCTTCATCGGTTCGGCATGGCTAGTTCGGAAGGATCAGCACGTTCGCGTGGAGCTTTTGGACGAGATCTGCGGTCAGCGCGTCCGCCTGGTCATGCACACCGTCTACGACACGATCAGCATCGTCTTTCTTCTTCTGCTTGCGGTCGGCGGCTATCAGCTGATCGACAATATGCGCTTCGACAGAACGCCCGCTCTACAAATCCCCTACAGCTACATTGTCGTCATAGTGCCGATTACGGCTTTGCTGATGGCGGCCTACTTCCTTTGGGGGATCTTTGTCAGGTTTCGGGCACAGTTTTCCGGGAATGAACGCTGATGGATCCGTTGCTTCTGGGGCTGCTGATCGTCAGCCTTGTCCTTGTCATGGGTGGGTTTCAGGTCGCCTTCGCGCTCGGCGCGTGCGCGTTCTTCTACCTGATCGTCAATGACTTTCCATTGTCGTTGGCGGCGCAGGAAATGGCGCTGTCTCTCGACAAGTTCACGTTCATGGCCATTCCGCTTTTCATGCTGGCTGGAATGCTCATGAACCTGGGCGGGATTACGCCGCGGATCTTTCGGTTTGCCAATCTCGCCGTTGGCCGTATCCCCGGCGGTCTCGGGCACGTCAACATCGCCGCGAGCCTGATCTTCGCGGGAATGTCGGGCTCGGTGCTTGCCGATGTTGCGGGGCTCGGGCCGATGCAGCTCAAGACGATGAAGGAGAACGGCTACAAGACCGATTTCGCCATCGGTATCACTCTCGCCTCGTCCGCCATCGGACCGATCCTGCCGCCCAGCGTGCCGATGGTTCTGTTTGCGGTCATTGCCGAGGTGTCGGTGGTCGGAATGTTCTTGGGCGGCGTCCTTCCCGCGTTTCTGATCGCCGGATTGCTGATGTGCTATGTCTACATCGTCGGCAAGCGAGAGGGCTATTTTACCACCGCCTGGGGCGGCTGGAGGGCGCTTGCGGGAGCGTTTGTCGTCGCGCTCCCCGCGCTGCTCACCCCGGTCATCATCGTGGGCGGCATGACGTTCGGCGTTTTCAGCCCGACGGAAGCTGCCGCCGCCGCCGTCCTCTACGCCTTCTTCATCGCCGCGGTCATCTACCGGGATCTGCCGTGGCGCGAAGTGCCCCAGCTTTTCCGCAGCGTCGCGATCTCCGCTACCAAGCTGTTGTTCGTGATCACCACCGCGCTTCTGTTCGGATGGGTGTTGACCGTCGGCCAGATGACGCAGGACGTCGCCTCCTATCTCGGAGAGACTTTCGAGAGCGGTTGGTTGTTCCTTCTCGTTCTGATCATCGTGCTGCTGGTGTTGGGCGCCGTGATCGAAAATGCAATTTTGTTGCTGATTCTGGCACCGATGCTCTTGCCGATCGCGGTAAGCAACTATGGCTTCGACCCGATTCATCTGGGCGTCGTCATGGTTTTCGCGATTATGCTCGGCCAATACACGCCGCCTATGGGTCTCTCTCTGTTCATCATCCGCGACCTTACGGGTCTCTCGTTGGTCCGGGTGTCGGTGGCCGTCCTGCCGTTCCTGATCCCACTGATCGCGGCATTGCTGATCATGGCCTATGTGCCGGCGCTGACGCTTTGGCTGCCGCACCTGGCCGGGTTCGGGCAGTAGGAAGACGAGGGAACCCTGGCCCGGTTGGACGCGGCGTCCTACGAGGAGGCCGCGATCGGCCCGGTGTGGCGTGCCGTTTCGTTTGAATGTGAGTGAGGGTCTCATGAGCCAGACAGATCGGGAAAGAGACCTCATCGTGCCTCGCCTGGCACGGATGCGGATCTGGGCCTTTCGTGTACCGATCGACCGACCAGTGTTCACGTCGTTCGGCACGATGAACAGCCGAACCGCCGTTATGGTCGGGGTGGAAGACGAGCACGGAACGGTTGGATGGGGCGAGGCCTGGTGCAATTTCCCCGACTGCGGCGCCGAACACCGGGTCAATCTATTGAGCACCGTGATTGCGCCGCTTGTGCTCGACCGGTCATGGTCATCGCCGATGGCCATGTTCAGCGAACTTTCTGGGCGAACGAGAGTGCTGGCCATCCAAGCGGGTGAGCCAGGCCCGCTTGCGCAATGCATTTCCGCCGTTGATATCGCGATTTGGGATTTGGTCGCTCGCCACCGCCAGGTGACGCTTCGCTCGCTTCTGGGGGAGCGGTCCGTGAGCCGGGTGCCCATCTACGCGAGCGGCATCAATCCAAGCGGCGCAATGGAGGCGATCGAGCGGGCGCGCGCGCAAGGTTTTTCGGCCTTCAAGGTGAAAGTCGGCTTCGGCGAGGAACACGACACGGCCCTCGTTCGTGGCCTCTGTGCCGAGTTGGGTCCGGGCGAGGAGCTGATGCTCGATGCCAATCAGGCGTGGGATGTTGGCGTGGCGCGGCGCATGATCCGAGCGCTCGATGACCTGCCGATTACCTGGCTGGAAGAGCCCGTGCGGGCCGATGTCGCGCTGGAGGATTGGCAGTTGCTTGGCCGCGAAGCGCGGTTCCCGATCGCGGCCGGCGAAAACATCGGATCGATGGCCGGATTCCGGCGCGTGATCGAGGCGGGCTGTCTTGGCGTGATTCAACCGGACATCTGCAAGTGGGGAGGGCTTTCGATGTGCCGGACGGTCGCTGCGGATGTGCAGGCGTCCGGCGCTCGCTACTGTCCCCATTATCTCGGCGGCGGTTTGGGCCTGGTTGCGTCCGCCCATCTTTTGGCGGCCGTCGGTGGGACCGGAATGCTCGAGGTCGACAGCAACGACAATCCGCTCCGGACCTTGATGGCGCAGCCATTTCCTCAAATGGCCGGCGGCGCGATGCAGCTATCGAACGAGCCGGGGCTTGGCGTTGCGCCGGATTTCGCCGAACTCGGCAAGTGGCAGATCATGCAGGAAGAGCGCACTGCGTCCTCGTGAGGCGCTCCTTCGCCACCCAAGACGGAGGGGCGGTCTCTGTGCGACCCCGAACACACTGTCGACCGAGCGCGCGTCTTCAGGGGGCCGTTAGTGCCGAAAGACGTTCGATCGTGTCTGTGTCGAACGGATGAGATCGGCGGGTCGCTTCGTTCACCAGGACGATCACGCTTTTGGCGGTGGCTGCGCAGGTCGTATCTTGGAAGAGGCCCTGCTCCAGCTTCAGGGAGCTTCGACCGATACCGGCAACCCGCGTTCCAATCGAGACCGTCCCGGGCCAGGTCACTTCGGACAGAAAGTCGATATAGAGGCTTGCGATCACGAAGGCGAAGCCGGGTTCGATGAGGGGTCGCTCGGGATCGTAGAGAAATTGAACCCGGCCGGTTTCGAAGAAAGTCGAAAACACCGCATTGTTCACGTGCCCCTGCCGGTCCGTGTCCGCGTAGCGCAACGTGTCATGTGCGTGCAGCGGAAAATCTGAAAGGTTAAGCGCCTCGGACATGGATCCCATTCTTTGAAATGACAACCGTTTGAGTGTCCGTTCGAAAACGCGCCCCTTGGCGCATTTCCTTTTGCTCTAACGGCGCGGCTCCCGTCCACCCACAATGATTACCCTGATCGGGTGGCCCGAAGACGGAGTGGTCGTCAGTTTATATATCCGGACTTCCGGATTTTATGAGTCCATGACCTAGGAAATGTGGTTTCCATTTTTCCGCCGGGGAATGCGGTCTTCTCTCCGACCATATATTCCGACGTTTCCTGCAAGAGGCATGTCGCGCAAAAAACTCGGCGGACAAGGACCGACGCTCAAAGGGCGCTCGGCGATCGAGCATGTCTTCGCGTGGCAGAAGAGCCGATGGCTTTGTTTGTGTAGACCATCGGCACCGGCTCTCCAAGCGATGAATGCAGCCCACGGGACCCGGTCTGGTTCATCAACGCAGATCGTCGGGCAGCAAATCCTCCGGGATGTTCTGGTAGCAGACCGGACGCAGAAAGCGGCGGATAGCGAGGGTGCCCACGGAGGTGGTCGACGGGTTGGTGCTGGCCGGGTAGGGGCCGCCGTGCATCATGGCGTCGGCGACTTCGACCCCGGTGGGAAAGCCGTTGGCCAGAATCCGGCCGGCCTTGCGCTCCAGGACGGGCACCAGTTTTCCGGCGGCCTTGTGGTCGCCACCGTCCATCTGCAGCGTGCAGGTGAGCTGTCCGTCCATGGCTCGGGCGATGTCCAGCATTTGCTCGACGCCTCTCACGCGCACCAGAAGGCCGAACGGACCGAACACCTCCTCGGAGAGTTCTGGGTTGGCAAGCAGCGTATCGCCGTCGGTCACGTAGAAGTCGGGGGCGGCGGTGCGCCCCGAGCCGTCGGACTGGAGCTTCGCGCGGACCGTGTTGACGTTCCTGAGCGTGTCGCGCCCCTTACGATAGGCCTCCGCGATTCCCTCCGACAACATTGGTTGCGGCTGGGTCTCGCCGAGGGCTTCGGCGGCCGCGGTCTCGAACGCATCGGCCGGTGCTCCGTCCTCGATCAGCACGATGCCGGGATTGGTGCAGAACTGGCCGACGCCCATGCACAACGATCCCGCCCAGGCCTTGCCGATGTCGCTTCCGCGAGCTTTGGCGGCCTCCGGCAGCACGAAGACCGGGTTGATCGAGCCGAGTTCGCCGAAGAACGGGATCGGCTTGTCGCGCTGGTTGGCGAGGTCGAACAGGGCCCGGCCGCCGCGCAGCGAACCGGTGAAGCCGACGGCCGTGATCAGCGGATGTTGGACCAGGGCTGTGCCGGCCTCGTTGGTATTGGATTGGATCAGCGAGAAGACGCCTGGATGCTGCCCGGTCGACTTGATCGCCGCATCGATGGCGTCCGCGACGATCTCCCCGGTTCCGGGGTGGCTCGGATGGCCTTTCACCACGACCGGGCAACCGGCGGCCAGCGCGGAGGCGGTATCGCCGCCGGCCGTGGAGAAGGCGAGCGGGAAGTTGGAGGCGCCGAACACGGCGACGGGGCCGAGCGGGCGCTGGATCAGGCGGAGATCCGGGCGGGGTCCGGCCGGGCGGTCCGGCAGGGCTTCGTCGTGGCGCTGGTCGAGATAATCTCCGGCGCGGATGTGCTTGGCGAACAGGCGGAGCTGGCCGGTCGTGCGGCCCCGCTCGCCCTGGAGCCGTCCCTCCGGCAGACCGGTCTCGCGGGTGCCGATATCGGTGATCTGCTCGCCGCGTGCCTCGATCTCGTCGGCTATCGCGTCGAGGAAGTCGGCACGGGCCGCCCGGCTGGAAGACCCGTAGACCCAGAAGGCCTCTTCGGCCGCCTTGACCGCCGCGTCGACGTCGGCGGCGGTCCCGAGGGCAAATTCACTCGCGGATCCGCTGACCGGCTGGGAGGCGAAGGTGCTGTTTGCGGAGCGCCAGTCGCCTGCGATCAGGTGCTTTCCGTTGGGCGTAAAGCTCATAACGTGCTCCTTGAAAAATGAGGGCGGGACGACCCTGTGGGATGACCGCGCACTACCGGCCGGTGCGCCGGCGCCACTCCTCGAATTTGGCTTGGTTCTCGTCTTTGGTGCAGGGATAGAGACCGATGATCGCCGCGCCGGCGTGCACCTGTTCCAGGACAAAATCCTCGAACGTCTCCATGCCGGTGCATTCGTCGGCGATTTCGTCGGCAAGGTGGGCGGGGATCACCATCACGCCGTCGCCGTCTCCCACCATCACGTCGCCGGGAAAGACGGGTGCGTCGCCGCAGGCGATCGGCACGTTGATGTCGAGCGCCTCGTGCAGGGTCAGATTGGTCGGTGCCGAGGGTTTGGCGCAGTAGGACGGCATGTCGAGGGCGCCGATCCCCTCCGCGTCGCGAATGCCGCCGTCGGAGACGACACCCGCCACGCCGCGGATGGCGAGGCGTGTGATGAGGATCGACCCGGCGGTCGCCGCACGCGCGTCTTTGCGTGCGTCCATGACCAGAACCCATCCTTGCGGGCAGGTTTCCACGGCGACGCGCTGCGGATGCTCCGGATCGCGAAACACGGTGATGGGGTTGCGGTCTTCGCGGGCAGGAATGTAGCGCAGCGTGAACGCCTGCCCGACCATGTTCTCCGGCTTGCGCGAAACCGGCACGACGTCCTGGACGAACTGATTGCGCAGGCCGCGCTTATAGAGCGCCGTCGCGATCGAAGCGGTCGAGACCTTCTTGAGTTTGGCTTTGGTCTCTTCGGAGAGAACGTAGTCGCTCATGCTGTCCTCGGAGGTCATGGCATCCTCAGAAAATGTCGGGTTCTCCGGCCGCTCGGCCGAAATCCGACTGCAGGAAGTCAAAGTCACAGCCCTGATCGGCCTGCGTCACGTGCTGGCAGAACATGTATCCATAGCCGCGTTGGAAGCGGGCCTGCGGCTGTTTCCATGCGGCGCGGCGGCGGGTGAGTTCGTGCTCTTCGACCAGCATGTCCAACCGGCGGTTCGGCAGGTCGAGGCGCACCGTGTCGCCGGTTTTCAGAAGTGCCAGCGGTCCACCGACGAAGCTCTCCGGCGCGACATGGAGGATGCAGGCGCCGTAGGAGGTGCCGGACATCCGTGCGTCGGAGATCCGCAACATGTCTCGATATCCTTGGCGGACCAGGGCCTTGGGTATCGGCAACATGCCCCATTCCGGGAAGCCGGGGCCGCCGAGCGGTCCGGCGTTGCGCAGAACCAGGACATGGTCCGGGCCAACGTTCAGGGTCTCGTCTTCGACCGCCGCTTTCATCTCCGGGTAGCTGTCGAAGACGAGTGCCGGCCCTTCGTGCACATGGAACTTCGGATCGCAGGCGGCCGGCTTGATGACGGCTCCGTCCGGGCAGAGGTTGCCCCTTAGGACGGCGAGGGATCCTTCTTTGTAGACCGGGTTGGACAGGGGGCGGATGACATCGTCGTTGTAGACTTCCGCACCCTCGAGATTCTCGCCGAGGGTCCTGCCGGTGACCGTCAGTGCCGACCCGTCGAGCTGATCCCCGAGCTGCCTCATCAGAGCCCGTAGGCCGCCGGCATAGTAGAAGTCCTCCATCAGATACTGGCTGCCGGAGGGTCGGATATTGGCGACGAGCGGCGTGGAGCGGCCGAGTTCGTCAAGGTCGTCGAGCGTGAGGTCGACGCCGGCTCGCCGGGCGATGGCGATCAGGTGGACGACCGCGTTGGTGGAGCAGCCGGTCGCCATGGCGACGATGGCGGCGTTCCGGCACGCGGCGTCGGTGACGATCCGGTCCGGAGTCAGGTCCTCCCAGACCATGTCCACGATACGCCGGCCACAGGCGGCCGACATGCGTTGGTGGCTGGAATCGACCGCCGGGATCGAGGACGCGCCGGGCAGGCTCAGTCCCAGCGCGTCGGCGATCGCCATCATCGTCGCCGCGGTTCCCATCGTCATGCAGGTTCCCGCCGAGCGGGCGATGCCGCCTTGGATACCCACCCATTTGGCTTCGCTGAGGTTGCCGGCGCGGCGCTCGTCCCAGTATTTCCAAGCGTCCGACCCGGAGCCCAGGATTTTGCCGGCATAGTTGCCGCGCAGCATCGGACCGGCGGGCAGATAGATCATCGGCACGCCTGCCGAAATCGCCCCCATGACGAGGCCGGGCGTGGTCTTGTCGCAACCGCCCATCAGCACCACGCCGTCGAGCGGATGGGAGCGGATGATTTCCTCGGTCTCGATCGCCAGCAGGTTGCGATAGAGCATCGACGTGGGCTTGGTGAAGCTCTCGTCGACCGAAAGCGCGGGCATTTCCACGGCGAACCCGCCGGCCTGGGTGACGCCGCGCTTCACGTTCTGCACGCGCTCGGGAAAATGCGAGTGGCAGGTGTTCAGCTCGGACCAGGTGCTGAGAACGCCGATCACGGGTTTGTCGCGGAAGTCCTCCTCCGAATAGCCAAGCTGCATCATTCGGGAGCGATGCCCGAAGCTGCGCAGATCGTCGGGAGCGAACCAGCGCGCGGAGCGCAGGTCTTTGGGGTCTGTCTTACTCATAACGCTATCCAGTGAAGGCGAAGATCAGCCAACAGACGAAGGCTGTGAGAAGGACGCCGAACAGCTCCGGCCAATTGCCGAAGTCGTGCCGGTCGCTGCGTTCTTCTTCGCTGTACTCGGTCGCGGAGACCTCTTCGTCCTGATGGGTGTAGCGGGGATCGCTCATGATTTTCCGTTCCTCCTCAATCCAGCAGCGAGGGCAGCCAGAGCGCCAGCTCGGGGAAGAAGAGAACCAGGAAAAGTCCAGTCGTCTGCAGTGCGATGAACGGCAGAACGGCGACGAAGATTTCCTGCAGCTCGATTCCTTTCGGCGCCACGGACTTAAGGAAGAAGCAGGCCGGGCCGAACGGCGGCGAGAGGTAGTAGATCTGGATGTTCATGGCGAAGAGCACGCCGAACCAGACCGGATCGAAGCCGAGATCGGAGACCACGGGTGCGAAGATCGGCACCGTGATGAAGATGATCGCGATCCACTCCAGAAAGGTGCCGAGCAGCATGACGATCAGCATCATCACGACGATCACCCAAATCGGGTCGACGTCGAGCGAGGTCAGGATGCCTTGCAGGAAGTCGCCGCCGCCAATGCGGTTGTAGATGCCGATCAGCGACACGGCCCCGAGCACCAGCCAGACGATCGAGCCGACGGTAAGAACCGTTTGCCGCATGGCGTCGCGCGCCATCGCCCAGTTGAGTTCCTTGCGCACGGCCGCCACGGCCAGGGCCCCGACGGCGCCGATGGCGGCGGCCTCCGTCACTGTGGCCACGCCGGAGTAGATGACCCCGAGAACCGTTGCGATCAGAGCCGCCGGAAGGACGGCGCCTTTCAGGAATTTCAGCCGCTGGAAGAAGGGCAGTCCGGTCTCCGGGATGTCGAAGATCGGTGCCATCTCCGGGTTGAGGCGCACGCGAACCAAAATGTAGCAGATGAACAGGCTCGCCAGGATCAGGCCGGGCACGGCCGATGCTGCGAACAGCTCGGTGATGGAGACCTGCGCGGCGAGGCCATACATGATCAGGACCACCGATGGCGGAATGAGCGTTGCCAGGGCGCCGGCCCCGCAGATGATGCCGATCGACAGTTTCCGGTCATAGCCGAGCCGGAGCATCTGCGGCAGCGCGATAAGTCCGAGCATGACGATCTCGCCGCCCATGATGCCGGACATGGCGGCCAGGACGACGGCGACGACGCAGGTCTGCACCGCCACGGAACCGCGAAAGCGCCCGCCCATGATCGCCATGGAATCGAACAGCGACTTGGCGATGCCCGAGCGTTCGAGAACATTCGCCATGAAGACGAAGAAGGGGACGGCGATCAGCTCGTATTTGTGCAGCACCTCGCTGACATTCGCCGAGACGATGAAGAAGCCGGCGCGTTCGCCGAAATAGAGGAGCGCTGTGCCCAGCGAGACGGTTAGCGTGGTGATGCCAAGCGGCACCCCGAGCGCCATCAGCGCGAGCAGCGCCGCGACGATCAGAAAGGTGATCGATTCAATGCCCACCGGAAGCCTCCCGGTCCGTGCCGAGCGCCCAATGGATGAGGTTGGAGAGAAGCTGCAGCAGATAGAGAATGCAGCCCACCACCAGCAGGGCTTTCAGATAGGTTGGCTGGATGGAGTTCATCGCAGTGCCGGAATGCTCGACGCGATCGATCGCCTTGACCGCCGGATCCCACAGCGCCAGCGTCAACACGAAAATTGCCCCGGCGGCGACGAGCATCTGGAACAGGCGGAAATAGTGCCAGGTGCGGGGGCCGACCACGAGCTCAAGCATGGTTATGGAGATGTGGCGGCTGCGTTCGGTCACGTAGCCGACCGACAACACCCACGCGCTGGCGCATAGCGCCATGGCCAACTCCGTCGACCAGATGGTCGGGCTGTCGAAGCCGTAGCGCAGCACGACCTCCAGTGCCGAGACCGCGATGCAGGCGAAGAGAAACACGCTGCACGCCTGGCCGAGGAAGACGCTGACGCGGTCCATCAGCTCGGTATAGGTGGAAAGTATCCGTCTCATGGATGGCGCCTTGGCTGTCACACCCGAAAGGCGCGCCGCCGCACAAGAAAGTCCGGCGGAGCACGGGAAGGCGGTCGGGAGGTCATCGCGATCGGGCGAGGTTGCGGGATCGCGTGGCGACGACTTCCCTGTCGACATCTTGGGCAGGTCCGTCTTATCCGGATCGCTTCGATCCGGACGGGACATGCTCGGACTATTGAATCTGGAGCCATTTCTTGCCGCTCAGATGTTTCCATCCGAGCGGAAAAGGCTCTAGTCTTTGAAGAGACCGATCTCGGTCATGTAGTCGATGTTGGCCTGAAGGGCTTCTTGGGCGAGGGCCGATTTCTGAGCGTAGGCTTCCCACTGCTCGCGGGCCACTTCGCGTAGCTGGTCGCGGTCTTCCTGGGACCAGTTGATGACTTCGATGTCGTCGCTGGCGTCATCCCGCTCGGCGAGTTCCCGATCTTTCTTGGAAACCTCTTCCGTCATCGCGTACATCGCGTCGTACCACCATGTCCGCAGGGCCGTCCGGTCTTCCTCCGACAGCGACTTCCAGGTCTCGGTGTTGATGGTGAACTGCATCGACGGCATGGAGTGAATGCCGGGATAGAGCGGATAGGGCGCCACGTCGTGGAGGCCGGTGGCGTCGTTGTTCACATAGGCCGATGCGTCGGCTGCATCGACGATCCCCTTTTCCAGGGCGCCGAAGACTTCCGAGAAGGGGATGGCGACCGGCGAGGCGCCGGCGGCCTGGAAGACGGCCGCCGCCAGGCCCTCCGGCGAGCGGATCTTCTTGCCTTCCAGGTCCTCGAAGGTGCGGATCGGGACGCGGGCGACGAGCGCTTCACGGGAGTAGGGCCCACAGGCCACCACGGTGACTTCGCCACCCGTGACCGAGTCGGCCGCCTTTTGCATCATCTCTTCCCCGCCGCCGTCGCGGCAGAAACCAATCATCTGCTCCGGCGTATCGTAGCCGGAGATCAGGTCGCCCATGATCGCATAGGCCGGCTCCAGACCGGCGAAATAGTTCACGGAGGTGAAATCGCCGTCAATGACGCCGGCGGCCACCGCCTCGGGTGTGTCCCGCGACGGGACCACCGAGCCGCTCGGCGTGAGTTCCACCTCGACCCGCCCGTCCGTCCTTTCCTGGATCTTCGGCAGCCAATTGTCGGTCAAATACTTGGTCGAGAAGTCGCCGGCGTTGAACGACGTTTGAATGGTCAGCGTTTCCGCATGGGTGGCGCCGGCAAAGACGACCGCCGCGGACGCAGCCAGTGCGAACCGAGCAATGTTCATTGTTTCCTCCCTTCGAAATTCCACGGGCGCATATTAGCGTCTCACATCTGATGCACTAATATATTAGTGTATTGGCGTCAAGTTGGGTATTATATGGCCAACAAATCGCTGGATTCGGCGAAAGGTGGACCATGAGCGATGCGGTGATGACGAGGACGATGGGGACAGGTGAGCCTGTCAGAGGCTCACCTGTCCGGCGTATGTCGGCCAGCGACCAGATCCATCACGCTCTGCGCGAGCGCATCGTGTCGCTCGAGTTGAAGCCGGGGCAGAATCTCTCTCGGGGGGAGACTGCGGAATTCTATGGCGTCAGCCAGACGCCCGTTCGCGACGCGATGCTGAAGCTCGAACAGGACGGCCTGCTGGTCATCTATCCGCAATCCAAGACCGAAGTCTCCAAGATCGACGTCGGCCAGGCGCGCGAGACGCAGTTTCTTCGCCTCTCCATCGAGTTGGAAGTGACGCGCCGCCTGGCGGCTTTGGTCGATAAGGCACCATTGGCTTCGACCCGACAGATCCTCTCACGGCAGGAAAATGCGCTCCAGGACGGGGATCTAGAGCTCTTTGCGCAGTTGGATCGGCGCTTTCATCTGTCGCTGTGCGAAGCGACGGGGGTCGCCAACCTCTGGCGGTTGGTGGCCGCGCGTTCGGGCCATATCGATCGTTTGCGCAATCTCAACCTGCCCGAACCGGGGAAGACGGCGAATATCGTCTTCTATCACCGCCAGATACTCGAGGCCCTCGAAGCCGGGGACAAGGTGGCCGTCGAAGTGGCAGTCCGAGAGCATCTGTCTGGGACGCTCGCCGCGGTCGAGGAGATCATGGCGCGGCATCCGGAGTATTTCTGACGCAAGCCGGCGATGCGACACATCCCACAGTCGAGAGGGCTGCCGTCAGGGGCGGCCTCACCCCGGCTGCGACTTTCGGATGAGGAAGCCGGAGCGGGCGACCTCCTCCTCCACGATGTCGACGAACGACATGAGCTGTTCGTCGGTCAAGTCGATGGCCATACCGGTGATGGTGATCGCGCCCAGGAAGGTCGCGTCGCTTTCGAACAGCGAAATGCCGATCGAAGCGAAGTGTTTGTTCCGCTCGCCGTGTGAGATGTAGTAGCCGTCCGCGCGGATGCGGGCGTTCAGCTCGCTGTCCGGCCCGGTGAACGCCTCCAGCACGCGCGCGGCAGCGCCGCCTTCGCGCATCGCCACCGATGCCCCCACCTCGACATAAAAGCGGAAATCCCGGCGTGCCTGGTCGCGAACGAGGCACAGCCGTTCGTCGTTGGAGCGGACGAAGAAGGAGGTCGTTAGCCCGGTCCGCTGGCTGATCTGCTGAACCGGCGCCTCAAGGCGCGTAATGATGTTCGACGTGGCCCGGAACAGGGCCGAAAGCCGCAGATTCGCCGGTCCCGGCGAGTAGCTGCCGTCGCTGTTTTTCTGCAGGTAGCCATGCTCGACCAGGGTGCGCAATGCGCGCAGCGCCGTCGCCTTGTCGAGTCCACTCTCCTCGGAGAGATCCTTGAGATGCCGGCGCGGATGATCCTGGGTGAAGCACTCCAGCAATCGCAGTCCACGCTCCAGAACGCCGGTCGGCGGTTTTCGGGTCGATTCCATGCAGGTTCCTCTTCTCGCGCTTGACAGCTTCTGGTCGGATTGTTTTAATCAATGATACGCATTTCATTGTATAAAACAAGAGTAACGAGGAAGCTCCAATGGCTAACCGCTACTATGATGCCGACGACGCCCGTCACCGGATGGAGATGTCGAAGCTTGCCCCGGCCGACTTCAAGGCCTGGATGGAGCTGAATCAGATTCCCGGCAAGGACCACGGCACAATCCCGCCGCGCACCCGCGAGATCGTGGCGATCGCGGTCGCACATGCCACCGGCTGCCCCTACTGCATCGAATCCCACGTCAAGAAGGCGAAGGCGCTCGGCGTGACGAAAGAGGAGGTCGCGGAAGCCGTGCTCCTCTCTGCCGCTCTGTGCGCTGGCGCCGCCGCTGCGCATGGCGGTCTCGCCATGAAGTTCTTCGAGGCTGAATAGCGGCATCCGAGCGCTTCTGGAGAACGAAATGAGCGTATCCGTCTTCGACATGACGACGATGCAGCATCTGTGGAGCACCCCGGAGCTGCGCGAGATTTTTTGCGAAACCAACCGGCTGCAGAAGTGGCTGGATTTCGAGGCCGCGCTTGCCAAGGTGCAGGCGCGTCTCGGCCTCATTCCGCAAGCGGCCGCCGACGAGATCGTCGCGGCCTGCCGGATCGAGACGATCGACCTGGAAGCGGTCGCCGCCGACGTCCGCCGTATCAAGCACACGCTCGTGCCCCTCTTGAAACAGGTTCAGAAGAATCTCTCTAAGGATGGCGCGGAATATCTGCACTACGGTGCGACGACGCAGGACGTGGTGGATACCGGGCTCATCCTTCAGTTGAAGGAGGCCGACGCGATCTTTCGGCGGGATCTGGCGGCAGTCGGTCGCGAGTTGGCCCGGCTTGCCGGCGAGCATCGCGACACCGTCATGGTCGGCCGGACCCACGGCGTCCAGGCACTGCCGATCACCTTCGGCCACAAGTGCGCCATTTGGCTCGACGAGCTGTCGCGCCACGCGCGTCGCCTCGACGAGTGCGCGCCGCGTGTCTTCGTCTGCATGGTCGTCGGCGCCGTCGGGTCGCAGGCCTCCTACGGTCCTCGTGCTCATGAGATCGAAAAGGGTGTCGCCGAGGAGCTCGGCCTGGGCGCCACGGACATTAGCTGGGCTCCGTCGCGCGACCGGGTCGCTGAGTACGTCACGCTGCTGGCGATGATCGCCGGAACGCTCTCCAAGATCGGCAACGAGCTGTTCAACATGCAGCGCAACGAGTTCGCCGAGGTCGAAGAGGGCTTTACGGAAGGCAAGCTCGGCTCCTCGACCATGCCCCACAAGCGCAACCCGGTTGCCGCCGAGAATGTCGCGATGCTGTCGCGCAGCGTCCGCTACAACGCCGCGATGATGCTCGAGGCCATGGTGCAGGAGCATGAGCGCGACGGGATCGCCTGGAAATCCGAATGGAAGTCCGTTCCGGAAACCTGCCTCGTGACCGGCGCGATCCTGTTCCAGGCGGCCGGACTTCTGAAGGGGCTGCGCGTCAACCAGGATGCGATGGCCCGCAACGTCGACATGATGAAGGGCTACCTGCTCTCTGAACGGGTGATGCTCGAGCTCGGTGACAAGGTCGGCAAGAATACCGCTCACGAGTGGCTTTACGAGGCTTCCATGAGCGGCATCGAGAAAGGCTTGAGCTTCGCCGATGCGCTCAGGGCCCACCACGAGGTGGCCGACGTCTTCACCGACGAGGAAATCGAAAAGCTGACCGAGCCGTCCCGCTATCTCGGCGCGGTGGGCGAAAGCATCGATCGCGTCCTCGCGCGGGAAACCGGCGCGGCGTGGCTCGCCGCATAGTGAGCTTCGAGCCCGCGGACACGCGGGCCGAAAAAGAAGATCCGGACAACCGGACGACAATATTAGTCCAATCGTGGAGGAAATGATGAAGAGACTTCTGCTCGTTGCCGCCGGCGTTTGCGCGTTGGCGATTCCCGCTCAGGCTTTTCCCGACAAGCCGATCGAACTGGTCGTTCCGTTCTCTCCCGGCGGCGGCAGCGACGTGTCGGCCCGTATCTTCGCCGGTTGTCTCGAAGACAAGCTGCCGGTCAAGGTTCTGGTGAAGAACATCACCGGTGCGCGGGGCAAGATCGCCGAGGTCGAGGTGCGCGATGCGCGTCCCGACGGCACCAAGCTCCTGTGGGCTCACCAGGGCATGGACATGGCCAAGCCCACTGGTCGTTCCGACTACAACTATACCGCGTTCGCGCCGGTCGCGAGCTCTGTCGTGATGAACTACGGCATCTTCTCCGGCAAGGGCAGCGGCATCGACAGCGTCGAAACGCTGACCGAGAAGGTGAAGGCCAATCCCGGCGAGGTCACGGTCGGCACGGCTTTGAACGGCTTCTCCCATTTCGCCGTGCTCGACTTCATGGATGCCGCTGGCCTCTCGGTCGATGAGCTGAAGACGATCCCGATGTCCGGCGACAAGACGCGCATCGTCGCGACCATCCAGGGCAACCTCACCCTCGTTCCGACGGCCGTTGGTGCCGCCGCGCCCTATGTCGATTCCGGCGATATCGTTTCGGTCGCCGTTCTGTCCGACAAGCGCGATCCCCGGCTGAAGGATGCCGAGACGGCCGAGGAGCAGGGCGTCGACGCCACCTTCGCCATGTATTTCACCACGTTCGCACCGAAGAACACCCCGCAGGATCGCATCGATATCCTGGCGGACGCCTGGATGGAGGCCGCGAAGGATCCGGCCTGCGTGGCGAAGCTCTCCAAGCAGTCGATGACGGTGGACGCCGCCCGCGGCGAGGAGCTCGATCAGGATCTCGCCAAGCGGTACGACCGCATCGTGACTCTGACGAACAAGTTCAACCTGAAGAGCGACTAGCGCCTTTTTCGGTTAAGCGGGAACGCCCGACCGATATGATATGGTTTTAGACTCAATAGGTTGGGTAAGTTCTTATCGTTCGAATAGAGTCAATTTGAACGGGACATGCTCTAGGGGAAAGAGGGCGTCTCCGGGCGACGACCGCCGGAGGCGCCCGCCTCCCATGCCCGCCTTGCCGGGCGGGAGAGGGAAACACCCCCAGTCGCTCCAACCCAAGTCCACAACAGCCTTTTAAGTCACGTGGCCCGTGGGTGGATCGAATGCTCCGCCCCATGCGATTTGTCGGCCGAGACCGGACTTTAAGACCGGTCGGTGGGCGATCGTGGAGGACATCGTCATGCGCACCACAGATTTGATCTTCAGCGCCGTCTATCTCATTGCCCTTGCGATCGCGGCATCGCAGATCTCTCAACTTTCCGACACCACGTCGACGGTCGTCTCCAGCCACCTGTTTCCCTGGGTCGTTCTCGGGACGGGCCTCGTGATGGGCGGCCTGGAAACCGTGCGCACCGTGGTCGCGGGCAATCCTGCAGGCGCTCCGACCTTCAGGCAGGTTTGGGAGCATGCGTTCAAGTGGCGCCGGCTGCTGCTGTTCGTGCTGTTCGTGGTCTATCTCCTGGCGATTACGACCGTCGGCTTCATGCCGGCGACGGCAGTGTTCTGCTTCGCGACGATCATACTGCTCTCGCCCAAGCGGAGCCTGCGCGAGGTGATCCTCGCGGCCGTGATCACCGGAGCGACCATCTACCTCATCTACCTTCTGCTCGTGGTCTATCTGCAGGCCTTCCTGCCTTGAGCCGTACGGAGCTCTGACATGTACGATCTCGTTCTTTCGGCGGCGGGAAGCGTTTTCGAGCCCGCCACGCTTCTGGCCATCATGCTCGGCGTCGCCGGGGGGCTGGTGATCGGATCGATCCCCGGCCTGACCAGCACCATGGCCATCGCTCTGATGGTCCCGATCACCTATGCGATGGACATCACCTTCGCGCTGCCGCTCTTGATGGGCGTCTATTGCGGCGCGATTTCCGGCGGCCTCGTCGGTGCCATTCTCCTGAACATTCCCGGCACCCCGGCCTCGGCGGGAACCTGTCTGGACGGTTATCCGATGGCCGCCAAGGGCCAGGTGATGCGGGCGCTCGGCCTCGGCGTCTACGCCTCCATGCTCGGTGGCGTGCTGTCCGGTCTGGCGCTCGTCCTGATCGCGCCGCTTCTGGCCAAGGTGGCTCTCAGCTTCGGGCCCTGGGAGTATTTCTCGCTCGTCGTCTTCACCTTCAGCTGTATTTCGGCCATGTCGTCGAAGGGGCGGACCATCAAAGCCTTCATGGCGGCCTTTATCGGCCTTGCGATTGCGCTGGTCGGGCTCGACGAGTCGTCCGGCCAGGTGCGCATGACGTTCGGCATCACGGCGTTCGAGTCGGGCTTTAACGAGCTGCCGGCGCTGATCGGGCTCTACGCGATCCCGCAGCTTCTGGCCGACACCGACGACATCGGCCGCCGCGCGACGATGCTCAAGGTCGACTATCAGATGCGCGCCTTCATGTCGGCGTTCGGCGAGGTCATCTCCCGATCCCGCGACCTTCTGCGCTCTACGGTAATCGGCATCGTCATCGGCATTCTGCCCGGCGTCGGACCGGGTCTGTCGAACATCGTCGCCTATGGCCAGGCCCGTCGCGCCTCGCGCTCGCCGGAGCGGTTTGGCAAGGGCGAGCTTCCCGAGGCCGTCATTGCGCCGGAAGCGGCGAACAACGCCTCCATGGGTGGCGCGCTGATCCCGATGCTGACGCTCGGTATCCCGGGAGACGCGTCGACCCTGATGATGCTCGGCGCCTTCATGTTGCACGGCCTAGATCCCGGACCGCTTCTGTTCCGCGACCACGGCGAGATCGTCTGGATCGTGTTCCTGGCCTATTTCGTGGCGTTCGCCTTCTGCACGGTGCTCTACCACTTCTTCATTCCGCTGATCGTCAAGGCGGTGTCGGTGCCGCGCCAGTACGTCATTCCGGTGCTTTTGATCCTGTGCACGGTCGGCTGCTACGCGCTGAACAACCGGATGTTCGACGTTTATTGCTTCCTCGGCTTCGGCTTGCTCGGCTACTTCCTGCAGATCGCGCGCGTGCCGGTTCTACCGGTGATCCTGGGGCTCATCCTGGGGCCGATGGCGGAGGAGCAGCTCAATTTGGCGCTTGCCTTCTCCAATGGCTCCATCCTGCCGTTCTTCACCCGGCCGATCTCGGCGGTGATCCTCTTCGTCGCGGCTGCGAGCCTGATTGCCCCGATGATTTTCAACCGGAAACGGTCTCTTCCGGAACCGGCGGAATGACCGGTTCGTGGGGCCCGACCTTCTCATGATTCAAGGAGTTACCCGATGACCGTAGCGATGCCTCCGCTCGTCGAACCGTCCTGGCTCTTGTCGCGGCTTAACGACCCGACGACGGTCGTCCTCGACGCGAGCTGGTGGATGCCGGCCCAGAAGCGCGATGCCGACGCGGAGTTTCGCGATGGCCACATTCCCGGTGCACGTCGGTTCGACTTCGACGTGAAGGTCGCTGCGAGGGAGACCTCGCTGCCGCACATGCTGCCGCCGGCGGATCTCTTCGAGACGGAGGTCCGAGCCCTGGGCGTCAACCGCGACAGCGTCGTCGTCTGCTACGACAAGGCCGGCATTTTCGCCGCGCCGCGGGCGTGGTGGATGTTCAAGGCGATGGGGCACGCCGCCGTCGCGGTTCTGGACGGCGGCTTTCCGGATTGGGTCGAGGCTGGAGGTGCGGTCGAGACCGGTGAGCCCTCCGCCGCGCCGGCCGGAGATTTCGAGGCCGCGCCGGACAGTGCCCGGCTACGTGACGCCGATCAGGTTCTGGCCGCTCTTCAGGCGAAGTCGGCGCAGGTGATCGACGCGCGTTCGGCGCCCCGCTTCAACGGCGAGGAGGCCGAGCCGCGACCGGGCCTTCTGTCCGGGGCGATGCCGGGCGCGCTCAACCTGCCCTTCGACCAGGTGCTTGCCGACGGTCGGATGCGGTCGCCGGAGGCGCTTGCGCGCGCCTTCTCAGAGGCGGGCGTGGACGCCGGCAAGCCGCTGATCGCGAGCTGCGGTTCCGGGGTGACGGCGGCGGTCCTGGCACTTGCCGCCGAGCGCGCGGGCCTCGCGCCGGCCGCCGTCTATGACGGCTCCTGGGCGGAATGGGGGCAGGAGAGCCGACCGGATCTGCCGGTCGTTCCGGGCGGGAGGGTCGCGTGAGCGAGCCGCTTTTAGGGCCGTTGGCGCAGTGGTGCGCGGCCTTTGACGCGCGCGCCTGCGACGCGGAGGACCGGGCGCGGCTGTTCGCGATCGCCCTCGACTATGCCTCCGCGCTGCTGTCGGGAACCGGCCATGTGCTGGCACCGCCTTACAGGGCGGCGCTCGCCGGCCCCCAGGCCGGAGAGGGACCGTGTGGCGTGGCCGGATCCTCTCGCCCCGCGCCGGTCTCGGCGGCGGCGCAGGCGAACGCCGCGACGGCGCACTTCTGGGAAGTGGACGACGCCCACCGCACCTCCACGTCCCATCCCGGCGTCACCGTGCTGCCGGTGGTGATGGCGCTCGCCGAGGCCGACCCGTCGATTCCGCTCGATCGGCTGCAAGGGGCCGTGGTGGTCGGCTACGAGGCCATGTTGCGGGTCGGTTCCTGGCTTGGGCCGGCTCACTACGCCGTCTGCCACACGACGGCGACGGCGGGCTGCTTTGCCGCCGCCGCTGCGGCTGCGCACGCGCTGGGGCTCGATACCGACCGGACGCTTGCCGCCTTCGGCCACGCAGGTACCCAGGCGGCCGGTCTGTGGCAGTTTCTCGACGATGACGTCTCCGCCGCCAAGGCGTTCCACTGTGCCACGCCGGTGCGCAACGGGCTTGCTGCGGCCTTCCTGGCGCAGGCCGGTATTCCGGGTGCGCCGCACGTTCTGGAAGGACGTCGCGGTATGGCGCGAGCCTGGGGCCTCGACGGTGGCCCGGCCGATATGCTGCGGCCGGAAGGACGTGCCATGATGCACGACGTGACCGTCAAAGGATGGCCGACCTGCGGCCAGATGCACAGCGCCCTCGACTGCGCCACGGATGTCGCAGCCCAGATCGACGCGAAAGCCGGCGAGATCGCCTCGGTGCTGGTTGAGGTGCCGCAGAGCTGTCTCGACGTCGCCTTTCGCACGGCCCCGCGTGACGTCGCGGCCGCGAAGTTCGCGACCGCCTTCTGTATTGGCGCCGTGCTGGCCGGCCGTCCGCCGACCTTCACCGGTCTGAACGAGGATCTCCTGGCCGATCCCGCGGTGCGTGCCCTCGAGGCGATGACCGAGGTTCGCGCCGAGCCGGCGTTCACGGCGCGCTTTCCGAAGGAACGGCCGGCGCGGGTGAGCGTGACGATGGCCGATGGGCGGCAATTGAGCGCCGAGCGCTCCCACCGTCGCGGCGATCCGGAGGAGCCTTGGAGCGAGGCGGAGATGATCCGCCGTGCGAGCGACATTCTCACGCTCGCCTGCGTGCCGGTCGATGTCGACCGTCTGGTTGGCTGGTGTCGCGGCTTTGCCTCCGCGGATGCGAACGGGCGCTGGCGTGCGGCCGACCTCGTCGGGTTTTCTCTTGCGGAGACGATGGCATGACCCTTCAAGCTCGCTCGGTCGATCGCGTTTTGCCCGATGGGTTCGTCGCTCGTCTGGCTACGGTGCTTGATCCCGCCGGCCTGATTACAGATCCGTCCGATCGCGCGTCCTATCTCATCGAGGAGCGCAGCCTGTTCGAAAGCCGCGCCGAAGTCGTCGTCGCGCCGAAGACGGCCGAAGAGCTGGCCGCGACCGTTCGGCTCTGCGCGGAGGCGGGCGTCCCGCTGGTGCCTCAGGGCGGGGCGACCGGTCTCGTCGGCGGCGCGGTCGCAGGCACGGGCGATGTGCTCGTATCGCTCAAACGCATGAACCGGATCCTGGATGTCGATCCGGTGAATTTCACCATCTCCGCCGAGGCCGGCTGCGTGCTGGCCGACCTGCAAGAGGCTGCACGCGAGGCGGGCTGCCTGTTCCCACTCAGCCTCGGGGCAGAGGGAAGCTGCACCATCGGCGGCAACATCGCCAGCAATGCCGGCGGCGTCGGAGTGCTGCGATACGGCAACACCCGCGAGCTGACGCTGGGCCTGGAGGTGGTGCTGCCCGACGGGCGGATCTGGAATGGGATGCGGCCGCTCTACAAGGACAACAGCGGCTATTCTCTGAAAAATCTCTTCATCGGCAGCGAGGGCACGCTGGGGATCGTTACCGCAGCGGTGATGAAGCTGTTCCCGCAACCGCAGCAGCGCGAGACGGCCTTCTGCGCGCTGGGCTCGGTGGAGGATGCGCTGGCGCTGCTGTCGCTGGCGCGGCGCCTGAGCGGGGATGGCGTCAGCGCCTTCGAGCTGATGTCGGATTTCTCCCTCGATATCGTCTGCAAGCACACGGAAGGACGCCGGCCTTACGATACGCAAGCGCCGTGGCACGCTCTGATCGAGCTGACCACCTCGCGCCCTGGCGACGATCTCCGGCGCTGTTTCGAGAGCATCCTGGAGGCGGCCTTCGAGCAGGGGCTTGTGCTGGATGGCGTGGTCGCGGAGTCGGAGGACCAAGCGGGACGGCTGTGGCAGCTCAGGGAGGCGACGCCGGAAGCCCAGAAGCGGGCCGGCGGCAGCATCAAGCACGACGTCTCCGTGCCGGTTTCGCGCATTCCGGAATTCATCGCGACGGCAAGTGCGGCGGTGATGGAGCGGATGCCGGGGGTGCACGTCTGCGCTTTTGGTCACGTCGGCGACGGTAACGTCCATTACAATCTCACCCAGCCCGACGATATGGACAAGGCGGCATTTCTGGCCCGCTGGGGCGAGATGAATGCCATCGTCCACGAGGTGGTGCGTACCATTGGCGGCTCGATCTCGGCCGAGCACGGGGTCGGCCTTCTGAAGCTTCAGGAGCTCGCCGACTTCCGCAGCGATGTCGAGAACGACCTGATGCGGAGCTTGAAGCGGGCGCTCGATCCAGACAACCGGATGAACGCGGGCAAGCTCGTCGCGATTTGAGGACGACGATGTCGCCCGGCAGACGTCTGGGAACGAGGAGCTCGCCCCGTTCCGCTTTTCTCCGAATCGCGGAGCGGGTCTGAGTTATTGTTTTGACGCGGACGGCCAACGGTTTCCATTTGGCCTGAAAACGCTTTCGCTGAAATAAGTCCGGACGAATAACGGTGTTGATGTCGGTTCCGCTCCTGTCGAGACCGACGTCAGGAGCGTTGGACAAGTCGAGGCGTCCGTTCGCCCATATCGCTGGTCGCGAAGGCGGACGACTGTCGCGCCGCCAATTCGGCTTCGATCGCGGCGACGGTCTGTCGGAGACGCTCCAGATACCGGTCCGCCGCCTCTCCGGGCGCCATCGCACTGCTGAAGAAGATGATGTTGATGGCGCCCAGGACGCGGCTTCCGCTGCATACCGGAAGCGCGATCGCGCCGATGTTGCTTTCGATGGTTCCGATCGCGGCGGCGTAGCCCTGTTCGCGGACCTCGGTGGCAGAGCGCCGGATAGCGCCGGCCGCTCTGGCATCGGCGGCGTCGGGACCGTTCATGTGCGCGAGTGAAGCGATCAGCTCCTCAAGCTCTTCCGACGGAAGCGCCGAGGTCAGCGCCTTGCCGAGGGCGGACCGGAACAGCGGGCGCGTGTTTCCGATCATCGCGCGATGGGTGCTGAGCGGGCTCATGCCGTGCGTCGAGGCGGCGATGTGAAGGCCGCCCTCGGACAGAACGGCGAAGTCGCTCGGCCACTTGATCACCTGCGTCAGGCGCGTGAGGTGGCCGACGACGATCTGCGCCACGAGATCGCTGTCGCGCAGGTTCTGCGTCATGTGCAGCAATTTCCGCGACAGGTTGACCGAGCCGTCCTCCTTGCGGCGGACGACGTAACCGGCCTCGATCAGCGTGTTCACCAGGCGATAGAGCGAGGTCCGGTCGATGCCGGTATGGATGCTGAGCTTGCCGAGCTTCGTCCAACCGAGCCTGCCAAGCGCTTCCATGACCGTCAGCCCGCGCTGCAGGGCGCGCACGTCCTTATAGGTCGGGCGGTTTTCAACGGCTGTCGGCCGCTTGTCCGGGCACGCCGGATCGTTTGCGGCCGTAGGTTCCGGACCGTGGGCGTGAACCGTCTTGAACGATTTAACCGTCACTTGCGCGTTCTCCTCGTCCTGGCGAACACCTTCATACCGCCAGGAAGCGTTCGATCCGCTCCGCGTCGGCGTCGAAGGCCTCCCAGCCTCCGGAAAACACGATACGCCCGGTATCGATGACGAACACCTGTTCGGTGCAGTGTCGGGCGAAACTGACATTCTGTTCCGCCAGCAAAAGGGAGGTTCCAGCTCGCTCCCGGATGCCGGCGATCTGTTCGGCCAGGTCCTGTACGATGATCGGCGCCAGCCCTTCGGCCGGTTCGTCCAGCAGCAGAAGCTGGGGTTTCGACACCAGCCCGCGCGCGACCGCGAGAATTTGCTGCTGACCGCCGCTGAGCTGGTCGCCGCGGCGATCGAGCAGGTCGGCCAGCATCGGAAACAGCTCCGTCACCTGGGAAAGCGTCAGCGGCGTGTCGCCGTTGCGTGTGGCCCTGCGGCCCATCAGCAGGTTCTCCGCGACGGATATGTGCGGAAAAATCCGACGGTCTTCCGGGACGAGGCTCAAGCCGGCAGCGGCGCGGCGATGGGCCGGCAAGCGCATGATCGCGTCACCGTTGAGACGGATGTCGCCCCGCACGGTCGGGCCGGCCGCCATGATGCTCTTCAACAGCGTCGACTTGCCCGCACCGTTGCGTCCAAGCAAAGCAACCCCGCTGCCCGCAGTGATCTCAAGCGAGATCGAATGCAGAATGTGGCTGTCGCCGTAGAAGGCGTCGCAGTCTCTGATCTCAAGAAGCGGAGACGTCATGACCCAGATAGACTTCCTTCACGCGCGGATTTGACCTCACCGCCTCGGGCGAGCCGGTGGCGATCACCTCCCCGTAGTTGAGGACGGTGATGGAGGTGGCGAGGCCGAAGACGACCTCCATGTCGTGCTCGGTGAGCAGGAGGGAGAACTCGCCCTTGGCGAGGAGCCGGGAGATGAGGTCGATGCTGCGGCGTCGGTCGGCAGGCGCCATGCCAGCCGTCGGCTCGTCGAGCATCAAAAGGCGGGGCCGCGCGGCGAGCGCCATCGCCAGCTCAAGGCTCTTCTTGTCGCCGTGGGAAAGCAGGCCGGCCGGCCAGTCGGCCACCGTATCGAGCGAGAATTCATCAAGCATCGCACGGGCGGCCTTCCGCACGGTGTCCGACGGACGCAGCCGCAACAGCTCAAATACGCTCGCCGTCTGCCGCCTCTTGGCCTCCAGTGCCACGACCACATTCTCGAAGGTCGTCAGGTCCTTGAAGGTGCGGGCGACCTGAAATGTCCGTCCGATCCCCAGCCGTGTCCGCCGCCAGCCGGGCATGGCGGTCACATCGTGGCCGGCAAAGCGAACGACGCCCTTGTCCGGTATCAGCTCGCCGCTCAGCACCTTGAACAGCGTGGTTTTGCCCGCCCCGTTCGGCCCGATCACCACATGGGCGTCTCCGGCCGCGATCGCGAGATCGACGCCCTTGAGGACGGAAATACGGCCGTAGCCTTTCTCGATCCCGGCGGCATCCAGTAGCGGCTCGGTCATCGCGCGCTCCTTCTGCGGACCAGACGCGCAATGCTCTGGAAAACGCCCAGAACGCCGCCGGGAATGGCCAGCACCACCACAAGCAGGAGCCCGCCGGTGATCACCTCCGTCATGCCCACCAGGGTTCGCGTCGCATAGGAGAGGACCGCAAACAAGACGGCGCCGACCGCCGGTCCCCAGAAGAAGCCGGAGCCGCCGAGCATGGCGTAGAGGATCGGCTTGGTCGATTGCGTCCAGTAGCCGAGATCCGGCGTTACGATCTGGGTCAACGGTCCGAGCAGCGCGCCGGCCATGCCCGTCACCGCGCCGGCCAGCACAAAGGCGGCGACGCGAAAGCCCTGAACGTTGATGCCAAGAAAGGCCGAGCGATCGGCATCCTGCTTGATGGCCTTCAGCGTTCGTCCGAACTGGCTGCTGGTCGAATACCACATGACCGCGATCAGCACCGCGCACACGGCGAGCACGAAATAGTAGAAATGGACGCTCTCCGTCAGAGATATGGCGGCAATCCCGAGCTCCAGATCGGGACGCGTAATGCCCGTCAATCCGTCTTCGCGGCCGAGGAATTCGCTCTTGCTGACGGCGACGAAGCCGAGGGAGGCGAACGCCAATGTCAGCACCGCGAAATAGACGCCCGAAACCCGACGCAAGGCGACAAGGCCAATGACCATCGCCACGAAAGCGGAGGCAACGCCCGCCAATATCAGCGTGGGCAGGATCGAGACGCCTGAAAACTTGATCGCCACTCCCGCGGCGTAGGCTCCGACGAGGATGAAGCCGGCCTGGCCGAAGCTGAGCACGCCGACAGTGGCGAACAGGAAGTTGAAGGCGAGGGCGATGACGATGTCGATCGCCACGAGGCCGGCCAGGAAGACGATGCCGGCGTTCGCGTAGAGCGGAAGCGTGGCGCCGATCAGGAGTGCGCCGGCGAGGATTGCGACGAACTGCGAGAGGCGAGGGGAGCCGAGCCGGTTCATCGCGCAAACTCGCTGCTGATGAGGCCCTTGGGCCGGACAAGAATCATGCCGGCGAGAGCGACGTAGAAGAAGATGCCGGGAAAGGCCGGGAACAGCGCCGTGCCGAAGGCGTCGATCAATCCGAGCAGGATGGCGGCGTAGAATGCACCGCGGATGCTTCCCATCCCGCCCACGATGATCGCGCCGAAGGCCTGGATGATGGAGATGCCGCCGAGTTGCGGGCTGAGGCCCTGGTTGGCCGCCAGCAGGCCGCCGGCAAGACCGGCAAGCGCGAAGCCGATGACGATGGTCAGCGAGTAGACCCGCTCGACGTTGACGGAGAGAAGGCTCGACATCCATGGGTCGATGGCAACCGCCTGGACCAGCTTGCCTGGCGTGGTGTGGAACAAAAACCATTCCAGACCGATGAACGCGAGCACCCCGCACACGATGACGAAGAGCGAGTAGTAGGGCAGCAGCACCGGACCGACGAAGACGGCGCCGATCAGGATCTCGGGCGGAACCACAAGATGGTTGCCGGCGCCCCAAATGCCCTTGACCAATCCTTCGACGAGGAGAAGGAGCGCATAGGTGGCGATCAGGACGTACGCGCTTTCCACGTTCCTCAGGCGGCGGAAAACGACGAGGTCGACGATCAGGCCGGCCGCGGCGATCACAATACCCGCGCCCACGCTGACGGCGAGATAGCCCGCAAAGGAGAGATCGTCTCCGATCACCTGCGTGACCGAAAACAGGAGATAGGCCCCCAGCATCAGGAAGCCGCCGTGGGAGAAGTTCAGGATGTGCAGGACGCCGAAAATGAGCGTCAGCCCGGAGGCGACGAGGAAGGTCGCCATTGCCCAGGTGAGCGCATTGAAGACGATCGTGGCGATATCGAACAGCATTCGGCCTCGAAATTTAGAGAAGGCGCGGCGAACCTGCTTCAGTCGTTCGCTTAGCCGCAATTTTGAACGGACAGCCGGTTCCCACTTTTCTTGAAATGACTCTATGCGGCCAAGCCGCCGTCGATGGCGACTTCGGCCCCGGTCATGTACGAACTTCGGTCGGACAGAAGGAACAGCACGACTTCGGCGATTTCCTCCGCCGTTCCGCAGCGACCCATTGGAACGGCGGCGAGGCGACGCGTTCGCTCCTCCGGCGACCACTGGCTCAGCATCTGCGTATCGACCAAGCCGGGACAGACGCAGTTCACCCGGATGTTCCTGCCGGCCAATTCCAGCGCCGCCGCGCGGGACATTCCCCTGAGCGCCCACTTGGTGGCGCAATAGGCAAAGGCCTGGCCGGAGCCGCGCAATGCTGCGGTGGAGGCGACATTGACGATCGACCCGCCGCCGGAGCGCTCCATGGCCGGGACCGCCGCCTTAAGGCCCAGAAAACAGCCGAACTGGTTGACGCTCACATGGTCCTGCCACAGCGCCGGGTCGGTTTCCGACAATTGGCCCGGCCGATAGACGCCGGCATTGTTCACGAGGCCGTGCAGCCCGCCCTTGGCTTCGGCGACGCCGACGGCGCGTGCCCAGTCGTCCGCGCGGGTGACGTCGTGTTCCACGAAGGTCGCACCACCGCCGATGTCGGCGGCGAGCTTTTCTCCCTGCGCCACCTGTCGGTCGCTGACGATGACGGTGGCCCCCTGGGCGGCCAACAGACGGGCCTCGGCCGCTCCCTGTCCTCCGGCCCCTCCGGTCACCAGAATGATTTTTCCCTCAAACTCCACCGGCTGTCCCCTCCAAAGGTTCGCGTGTGAGCGCGAGAGCGCTGCGACGATCGCTCGCGGAGGAGGCGACCGGCTCCGTTTCGGGCGTCGTGCACAGTGTCTTGGCGAGCGCTTCCAGCAGGGCCGATATGTCTTGCGGGCCACCTGCAGCCGCCACGAAGCGATCGGGCCGCAGCACGACCAGGGAGATCCGCGACAGTGCGAACCAGTCCTTCAGGGCGAGGGTTGGGTCGCCGACGATCTCTGCGTGATCGCCGACCGATCCAGCCGACAGTCCAAACTCGGAGTCGGGACGAACGACGATGATCTTGGCATCGAGGCGCTGCCATATGCGGCGCGCCTCCTCCGACATGTAGACCCAGGGATCCACCGCCCAGGAGACGATCGCGAAGCCGTTGCCGATAACGTCGTCGAGCAGCGCAAGGCCGTCCGGCCGTCGTACCTGTGGCTGGATGAAAAGTCGCCCCACCACGGCCCGTGCCGGGCCCCGGCCAGGAACGATCGCGCCGTTTTCATAGCTCGGCATCGGCTTGAACCGCATCTGGACGATGTAGCTCTTGAGCGGAGGGATCCAGTTGCTCAGCGAAAACAGGATATCGCGTGTCGCGGCGAGGGCCTTGTTGGTCGGAGAGAAGATCCGCCCGGCGGTCGTGGAGATCCAGATCATCGCCTTGGCATGATCGCGGCGTTCCAGGGTGTAGGTATCCAGGAGCGCGCCGGAGCTGCGCCCTTTCAGCACTTCGACCAGCTTCCAGCCGAGATTGGTCGCGTCGCGGATGCCGGTGTTGTAGCCCTGACCCTGCCAGACCGGCATCAGATGGGCGGCGTCGCCGGCGATCAGGACGCGGCCCTTGCGGAAGGTCTCCGCAATGCGCGCGTGATGGGTGTAGACGCGGCTGCGAATGACGTGCGCGCTCTCCGGGTCGGGCATCACCCGTGCCAGAAGACCGTGGAGCCCTTTCGGGCTGGTCAGCTCCTCGTCGGTTTCTCCCGGCATGACCATGAACTCCAGTCGGCGTACGCCATGGGGCAGGGCGATGCTCACGAACGGCCGGGACGGATCGCAGACGAGAATGGTGTTCGGGATCGCGACCGGGTCTTGTTCCAGATCGACCACGATCCAGCGGGTTGCCTCCGTCTGTCCTTCGAACGAGATGCCGAGCGACTTGCGCACCAGGCTGCGGCCGCCGTCGCACCCGACGAAATAGCTGCAGCGAACCCGGCGCAGCGGGCCGTCTGCGGTCTTGAGCTCCACTTGCACGCCCGTTGCGTCCTGGTCGAATGAAACGAGCTCCGTGGAAAAGGCGATCTGGACGTTGGGGTAACGGGTCAGCCCCTCGAACAGCACCTTGTCGACGAGCGGCTGGATGAACGCATTTCGTCTCGGCCAGCCGAACAGGTTCGCCTGCGGCCGGATCAGCGCGAGCGTCTTTCCCTTCGCCGTGCGGAACTCCATCCACTGGTGGGGGCTGGTGTGCTCCACCACCTTGTCGGCCAGGCCGATCGCCTGGAACGTCCTCAGGCATTCGTCGTCCATGCCGACGCCGCGCGGATAGTCGATCAGCGTGTCGAGTTGTTCGACCACCAGCACCTTGAGTCCGGATGCGCCGACGATATGGGCCAGCGTCATGCCGACGGGGCCGGCGCCGGCAATGATCAGATCGAACCTGTCGCTCTCGTCCGCCATGGTCTGCCATGTCTCATCAGTTGGGTGTGGGCCCACCCGCGGGCGGGCCCCAGCCAAAGGCAGATGTCACGCCCCCGACATTTGTCGGTCGGCGACTGCCGTGCCAGCAGCGTTTCCAGGCGATGTGGAAACCGGTCCGCCGTCCGGAAACGCGTAAAATCAAGGGTTTGGAGTGGTTCCACGCCGCGCTGGTCCCCGCGAAAACGGGCACCCGCATTTTCGGTCGATGCTCTATTCCAGCTTCTTGCCCGGCGACGGAGGCTCGATGAGGTCTCCGCCAGGAACTTTGTCGGCAGCCGAAATCGTCCATCCGTTCTCGTTGTCGGCGGGCTCGATGTAGACGGCTTCGATGGTCTTGATGGCCTGGTTGTC
Organism: Amorphus sp. 3PC139-8; assembly: GCF_040750475.1. NCBI lineage: Bacteria > Pseudomonadati > Pseudomonadota > Alphaproteobacteria > Hyphomicrobiales > Amorphaceae > Amorphus > Amorphus sp. 3PC139-8. Next base: position 70,115 of record NZ_JABJVY010000016.1, read on the forward strand.
CTCGGCCCGCATTGTCCGGATACCGGTGGCCGTCTCCCATTCCATGCCTTTCAAGGCATCGATCACGGCCGCGGTCTCGGTCGATCCAGCAGTCTCGATCGCTTTCGCGAAGGCATAGATATCGGCATGGCCTTCAGCGATGTAGCCTTCGGGAGGAAGGTCATTGTACTTCGCGGCGTAGTCCTCGTAGAGCGCGTTGCTCATCGGGTTGTCTTCGTGGTTGCCATAATACCAGAAGATCGAGCCCCACCACGCCGGCGTGTGCTCCTTCATAGCCTTGGCGACCACAAATTCGTTGCCGCTGTCGTAGATGGCCTTGGCCTTCTTAGTCAGGCCATAAGGTCTCGCCTGTTGGAACAGCGTGACGGAATCGGCGCCGTAGGTTGCGTGAAACAGTCCTTCGAACGGAGTCTTCATCGCATCCGCGATGTAGCTCTTGTAGTCGCTGGAAAACAGCGGAACGACGATGGGGTCGAGAATTTCCGGCTCGACACCGGCCTCGGAGGGGAAGAATTCCTTTAGACCGCCGACGAAGGTTTCCCAGCTCGAGTGGCCGAAGTCGGTATCGGGGATGATGCCGCTCCACCTCTTCAGGTCGCCGCTCTGTTTCGAGGCGATCTGAGCCAGACCGCGCATCCGGGCGTACGGGGTCTCGCTGGCGCGAAACACGTTCGGATTGTAGTTCTCGTGGTTTAGACTGGCGGCGGAGGCCAGCGTGCCGATCAGGACGCCGTTCTCTTGCTGCATCACGGGGCCGAGCGCGGCGACGACGCTGCTGGAGTTGGAGCCGGTCAGGAGGTTCACTCCGGAGCCGAGCAGTTCGTGCGCCATGGCCGTGGCTTGGGCGACATTCGCCTTGTCGTCGCGGAATTCGAGCTGAATCGGGCGGCCGAGCACGCCGCCCTCGGCGTTGATCTGGGCCGCCGCGATCTCCACGCCTGCCTTGACGGATCGGCCCGACGTTTCCGCCGGCCCGCTCAACGGCGTCATGACACCGATGCGAATGGGATTGTCAGCGGCGTAACCGACCGACCATCGCCCATAGCTGCTGAGCGCGACCGCGCTAGCAGCCGCCCCTTTCAAGACGGTTCTTCTGGTTACCATTGATCGCTCCTCCCTGTTTTTCATTTGGCTGGCGATCCTGCGATCGCAGTCAGGCGCGTTCCCTAGTCTCGGTGTCTTCAGTCTCAGTGTCTTCGCGCGGCGACTTGGCAACGAGGTTGCCCGCCTTGCGTGCCGCATCGAGCGCGGCCAGGTAGGCAAAGGTCAGCGATGGGCCGAGCGTGATGCCGCCGGCGGGATAGGCGCCGCCCATGACCGAGGCTCGATCGTTGCCGCAGGCATAGAGACCCTCGATCACGTTGCCGGAGCCGTCGAGCACGCGGCTGTCGGCGTCGGTCGCGAGCCCGTGGATGGTGCCGATATCCCCCGGTTCGATCCGGATTGCGTAGAACGGTCCACGTTCCAAGGGCGCGAGCGACGGGTTCGGCTTGATGTCGGGCGCGCCGAGATTGCGCTGATAGATCGTGCTGCCGCGCCCGAACTCCCGGTCGACGCCACGGCGGGAATCGTCGTTGAAACGGTCGACGGTGGTTCGCAGTGTGGAGGTATCAACGCCGATCGCTTGCGCAAGCTCTTCGATCGTTCGCCCCGACAGCAGGTAGCCGGATGCCTTGTGCCGCCTCAGCGAAAAGGGGAAAGGGCGGGTGATCCCGAACGGAAACCGGCGGATGAAGCGCGTGTCGCACACCAGGTAGGCCGGCAGTTGGTCGCCCGTCAGCATCGCCTGGACGAAGACGTGATAGGGCTCCGATTCGTTCGTGAACCGCTTGCCGTGACGGTTGATGGCAATGAGGCCCGGCTTCGGGCGGTCGCCGATCAGATGCGGAAAATGCACGACCGAGCCGTCCGAGCGTTTCCCGATCGATACCGGGCACCAGAACGCTCCGTTGAGATTCCGCGTGTCGAAGGCGGCATCCCTTGCCAACGCCAGCCCGATGCCGTCGCCGGTGTTGTCCTGGGAGGCGGCGGTGAAGTTGTCTCCCGCCGGCGCCTGCAGATGGGCGCGCCGAAGTGCCGTATTCGCGGGAAAGCCGCCGGTGGCCAGCACCACGCCGAACCGTGCGCGAACGGTCATGCGTTCGGGGCGGTCCAGGACCACGCCCGAGACCTTGCCATCCTCGGCCAGCAGATCGGCGACGTTCGCCCCAAAAACCAGCGGGATGCCCCGATCGAGGATCGTTTTGTAGAGCCGTGCGACCATGGCGTTGCCGGTCGTGAGCCGCGAGCCGCGGCGATAACCGGGATGGCGGAGGCGATCGACGGCATGGTGCGCGATGAACTTTGCCGCGTGCCAGGCGGAGCGGATCGAGCGGCGCGCATTGAGGAGATGCGCAAGATCCGGTCCGTCGACCATGGCGGTCCCGAACAGGCAATTTTCCGGATAGGGCGGCCTCAGGTCGTTAAAGCGCTTTCCGAGAAGACTGCCGTCGAAATTGCGCGTGACCATCACGCGGCCATGGTTCTGCGCACCGTCGACATCCGATGAATAGTCGGGTGTGAAGGGGCGGGCCGGCATCACCAGCTCCGACACCTCTTCCAGATACTTCACCGCCTCGGGCGCGCGCCGCAGATAGACCCCCCGCTGCTCGCGTCCGACGTCCGTGCCCACAACGGTGTCAAGATAGGTCATCGCCCGGTCGACGCTGTCCTCGACGCCCTGGGCTTTCTGGAAATGGTTGTTCGGCACCCAGCAGGCCCCGCCCGAAACGGCGGACGTGCCGCCGACCTGGCGGGTCTTTTCCAGGAGCAGGACGCGCAGACCCTTGGTGTGGGCGACGATTGCGGCCGTCATTCCGGCCGACCCCGCACCGACGACGATGAGATCGTACTCAGCGTCCACGGCACCGTCTCCTTGCCGCGACTGCTGTCCACATGGGCCGAGCTGTGCACACAGTGAACGCAGCGGTGTCGTCGCTGGTCTCGGTCAGCGGGTGCTGATAGGCCGACCTCTCCGCGGCAGGAGACGTGCGGAAGGAGCCAGAATGACAATCGCCAGTGGCGCAGTCGTTGAGATTCACCAGTTGCTCGGGCGCTACTGCCATATTCTCGATGCGCGCGCATGGGATCGGCTCGGCGAGGTCTTCGCGGACAACGCGGTCCTGGACGCGGACACGGTTGGCCTCGGCGTTCATGAAGGCATCGCCGCGATCGCGGCCGTGTGGCGGACGACGGAGCATCCGATCGCCCATCATGTTAGCGCCATCGTCGTCGAAGAGCGCGAGAGCGGCGTGGCAGACATTCTCAGCAAGGGGGTCTTCGCCTGGCCGGATCGCATCACCGGTGGTGACTATATCGACGTTGCCGTCGAAGCGGGCTTGGGATGGCGGCTGCTGCGACGCCGGTACATCCGGCGCTGGTCGCTCGGGTTGCCAAACGCCGGCGCGGCGCTCTGACGGGCGTCCGGTGTGGCTGCGGCGTGCCTGGGCGGTAATGGCTGCCGTTACCATTGGAACGACCGTCCCGTGGCGGCGGTGTGGCCGGCGCGAAAGCCCCAGGTCATGGCGGGGCCGATGGTGCCACCCGCTCCGCCGTAAGCCTTTCCGGTCGCGCCGGCCATGGCGTTTCCGGCCGCATAGAGGCCGCGCACCGAACCGCCGCTGACATGCTGGACCAGGCCGTCGCGGTCCACGCGGGGTCCGCCCTTCGTTCCCATCGCGCCGATGGTCATGGGGACGGCGTAGTAAGGGCCTTCATCGAGCGGTCCGAGCGTGCGGCCGGCGAGCGTGTCGGCCTTGTCGTCGCCCCACCAGCCGTCATAGGCGCTCTGGCCGCGCCCGAACTCCGGATCGTATCCCCGGGCGACCGACTTGTTCCAATTTTCGACGGTTGTTGAAAGACCCGCCGGATCGATGCCGCTGGCGGTGGCGAGTTCTTCGACGGTTTCTCCCCTGAAGAACCAGTTCGGGGCCTGTCCTCCGGGCTCCACGCTCAGAAAGCCGTAGCGCTTCAGATGCTGAGCATCGAACACCATCCAGGCGGGGTCGTTCACGTAGCCCTCGCGGGGATCGAGATAGTGGAACGCGCCGCCCATCGAATTGTAGTCGCACGCCTCGTTGACGAAGCGGCGGCCCAGCCGGTTGACCATGATGCAGCGCGGACGCGTGCGCTCTAACCGCACGCTGCGAGCGCGCGGTTGGCCATTGAAGGTGTCGCCCGGGATCTTGATCACCGGAACCCACCAGGCCTCTCCCATGTTGCCGAGGGCCGCGCCATGGGCCATGGCCATGCGCAGGCCGTCGCCGGTGTTGGCGGGCGGCGACACTGGGCCGTGCATGGGCCCGCGCAGGAAATCGCCGACAAGGTCGCGATCCCATTCGAACCCGCCGGTGGCCAGGATCACGCCGCGGCTCGCCCGCAGCCGCCGCTCCCCGGAAGGCTCGGCGAGGACGACCCCGACGATCCCGTCCGGGCCGGCCACGAGTTCTAAGGCGCGCGACTGCAGCCGGGGTTCGACACCGAGGTCGAGCAGCCCTTTCAGGAGACCGGCAACAAGCGCTGTGCCTGCGACGCAGACGTCGCCCTCTTCCGCGTTCGCCGCGGCATCGAGCCGGGCCCGCGTCTCCGCGTCGAAGCCGACATTGCTGAAATCGGGCGGAAACGATGTGATGCGGTCGCCCCACGCGCCGAGTCGATCGAGCGGGTAGGGCGCGGGGCCGAGCGAGCGTCCGCCGGTTGCCTTCCCGCCCGGCAGTTCGGGCTTGTAGTCGGGAAAGCCGTCGGCAATGCGGAATTTGAGCTCGCTGTGGGCCTCGACGAAGTCGAGCATGTGCGGCGCGGTGCGGACATAGGTCTCGACCAGCGCCTCGTCCATCGACCCGAGCGCCTGGGCGCGCAGATACTGCAGAGCATCCTCGACGGGCAGGTCGATATTCGGCGCCCGATCGTGCGCCGGCACCCAGGCAATGCCCCCGGAAACGGCGGTTGTCCCGCCGACGGTGGCGGCCTTCTCGCACACCGCAACGCGCGCGCCGTTGGCAGCCGCCGCCAGCGCCGCGGTCAAGCCGGCCGCGCCGGTACCCAGGACGATGACGTCGACCTCATCGTCCCAGCCGAGGGACCCATTGGAGACAGGTGAGGGATTGCCGTTCTGGCCTGCCATCGATGTCCCTCCTCCCTGGGACTTGGCCTTCGTTCGAAGGCTCAATTTATATGTGCGTTTTTCGCACGTATTTGTTCGCTAATTGCATCAAATAAACGAAATGGCCTTGATCCTGTCAAGACGCCGGCGCGCCCGGCGCCGGCCTGTTGCCGCGCTGTTCACCAGGTGCACATGCGCGCCGACGCCCGACAGGCGGGGTCGGATGTGCGATCGCGGTCGGACAGATGGATGATGGTCAGTCGAACAGGGCCGCCAGGCGTTCGGCGGCGACGAGGGCGGCCGCCAGTCCGCCTTCCACGACGTCCTTGCGATGCGAAATCAGGTTGATACACATCGGCGGAAGCGCCTGGGAGTGCCGGACCAGAACGGCCAATCCGTAGGTGTTGGGCTCGATCTCGCCGTGGGTCAGAACCCACCCGCGACTGCGGGCAAGCTTCACCGCTTCACGCTCGCCCGGACGCGGCGGCATGGTTGCCAGAAGGGCCAGGCCGGCCGCACCCCGGTCGAGCGGGTAGCGGCTGCCTTCGTGGAAGGAGAGCTGGTAGGAAACGTTTCTCGGCACGATGACCGCGACGGCAACCTGCTCTTCGCCCTCCGCCACCAGCAGGGAAACCGTGAGGCGCAGATCGTCGGCGAGGTTGCGGAGGATCGGGAGGCAAATGCCGCGCAGGTTGCGCTCGAAGGACGCGCCGAGGGCGGCGAGGCCGGCGGCGGGGTGATAGCCGCCGTCCTCGGCGCGCGCCACCAGATGGAACTGAACCAGCGTATTCAGTAGGCGATAGGCGATGGTCCGGTGCACGCCCAGCTGTGACGCGACCTGTTGAACGGACAAGGGCTCCGGCGAGGCAGCGATGAGCTGCAAGGCGCGCAGTCCTCGCGCCAGGGTCTGCGATCCGGCGCCGGTTGCTTCCTTTTCGCGGCCGCCCTTGTCCTTCATCTCGTTCCAACCCGCCGAAGCCATTTCAATCGTGTCACGCGCCTTGACACCCTACATTCGTACGCCAAAGGTGAGCGTATATAGATCATAGGTGTGCGGAATTTGCACACATCTTCTCGGGAGGCGGGACCATGAATGACTATCGGAGCTTCGACGCCCTGCAGTTCGACCGGCCCGCCGACGGCGTCCTGCGTGTCACGCTGGACGCACCGAACGCAAACGCGGTCAGCCCGGCCATGCACCGCGATCTCGCCGCGTTCTGGCCCATTGCCGACAGGGATGAAAGCGTTCGCGCCGTACTGTTGCGCGGCGCGGGCGACAGCCTGTCCGCCGGGGGGAGTTCGGAGACACTGGATGGCTTGGTTTCGGATTACGCGACCCGCACGCGCGTGATGGGAGAGGCGCGCGATCTGGTCAACAATATCGTCGGCTTTTCCAAGCCGTTCGTCTCCACCCTGCACGGCCGCTCCGCCGGTGCCGCGCTCGCCGCGGCGCTGCTCGCAGACGTGTCGGTGGCGGCGCGCTCGGCCACGATCCTGGATCGGCACACGCGGCTCGGCATCGCCGCTGGCGACCATGCCGTGATCTGCTGGCCGCTGCACGTGTCCATGGCGAAGGCGAAATATCATCTGCTGGTGGGCGAGCCCGTGGACGGCGCGGAAGCGGAGCGCATCGGGCTGGTTTCGCTCTGCGTCGACGATGCAGAGGTCCACGTGCGGTCGCTGGACGTTGCGGTCACTCTGGCCGATGCCCCGCCGACAGCCACGCGCTGGACCAAGCAGTCGCTGAATGCATGGTATCGCGCGATGGCTCCGGCCTTCGACGCCTCGCTCGCGCTGGAGTTCTATGGCTTCGCGGGACCGGAAATCCGCGACGCGGTGGGAGATCGCTCGAAGGGCTGAGCTGGATCTTAGCCGGCCCTCTCGGCCTTAGCCAGATCGAGCGCGACGTCGACGATCATATCCTCCTGGCCACCGACCATGGCGCGCCGTCCGAGCTCGACCAGAATGTCGGTCGTTGGAATTCCATAGTCGTCGGACGCCTTTTCGGCGTGGCGCAGGAAGCTCGAATAGACGCCGGCATAGCCCAGCACCAGGCTTTCGCGGTCGACCCGTACCGGCCGGTCCATCAGAGGGCGCACGAGCTGATCGGCGGCGGAGGCGAGCTTCACGAAATCGCAGGCGATCTTCAGGCCGAGCCGATCGAACACGGCGACCAGTGCTTCGATCGGGGCGTTGCCCGCGCCGGCGCCCAATCCGGCCAGCGAACCGTCGACGCGCACCGCGCCCGCGCGCACGCCGGCCACGGCGTTGGCCACGCCGTGATGCAGGTTTTCGTGGGTGTGGATGCCGACCTCGGTTTCTGGCTTGAGGCCGCCGCGCAGTGCGTTAACGCGCGCAGACACGTCGTCGGGCAGCATCGCGCCCGCGCTGTCGACGACGTAGACGCACTCCGCCCCGTAGCTTTCCATTAGCCGGGCCTGCTCCAGAAGGGCTGCCGGCTCGATCATGTGGCTCATCATCAGGAAGCAGGCGGTGTCGTAGCCGAGATCGCGGGCGACCTTGATGTGCTGGCGCGACACGTCGGCCTCCGTGCAGTGCGTGGCGATCCGCACCGACGCGGCGCCCGCCTTGCGGGCGTCTTCCAGGTCGCGTGCAAGCCCGATGCCCGGCACCAGCAGCACGGTGATGCGCGCGGTCTTGGCGACATCCGCTGCCGCTTCGATCCAATCCAGATCGGAGTGGCTGCCGAAGCCGTAGGTAAAGGACGAGCCGGAGAGCCCGTCGCCGTGCGTCACCTCGATCGCGTCGACCCCGGCGTCGTCGAGGGCGGCAACGATCTCGCGCAGCCTGTCGAGGTCCATGCGGTGGCGGAGGGCATGCATACCATCCCGCAGGGAGACGTCCTGAATGTAGACCCGGCTTTTGTCGACGATGGCCATGGCAAATTTCTCCTAACCCGCGCGGCCCGCGGCCCAATGCTCGGCGACGGCCTTCGCCGACGAGGTCATGATGTCGAGATTGCCGGCATAGGCCGGGAAATAGTCGCCCGCCCCCTCCACCTCGAGAAAGATCGACGTCTTCAGCCCGGAGACCTCGCCGATCCCGGAAATCCGGACCGGTGCGTTGTCGCCGATCCGTTCGAACTGGACGTCCTGTTTCAGGCGGTAGCCGGGGACGTAGTCCTGAACCCGCTCGATCATGTCGGCCACAGAGGCGCGGATCCGCCCCTCGTCGCCACCCTGCGACAGCGTAAAGATGCTGTCGCGCATGATCATGGGCGGCTCGGCGGGGTTGAGGATGATGATGGCCTTGCCGCGCTCGGCCCCGCCAACCACCTCGATCGCGCGCGCGGTGGTCTGGGTGAACTCGTCGATGTTGGCGCGCGTGCCGGGGCCGGCTGAACGCGAGGAGACGGACGCTACGATCTCGCCATAGATCAGGCGGTCGACCGCACGGCGCACGGCGTAGACCATCGGCACTGTCGCCTGGCCGCCACAGGTCACCATGTTGACCGCAGCGGCCTCGCCGTGGTCGGAGATGTCCACCGCCGGGACGATGTAGGGGCCGATCGCCGCCGGCGTCAGATCGATCACATGCTTGCCGTCGGCCACCAGCACGGGATGGTGGGCCTCATGCGCCTTGGCCGACGTTGCATCCATCACGATGGCGATCTCGGGATAGCTCGGCAGCCGCCTCAGCCCGTCGAGGCCTTCATGGGTGGTGGCGATTCCGAGCGCAGCGGCCCGCTTGAGGCCGTCGGAGTCCGGATCGATGCCGACCATCGCGGCGACCTCGAGCCGGTCCGATCCGTTGACGATCTTCAGCATCAGGTCGGTTCCGATGTTCCCGGATCCGATGATGGCGACCTTCTGCTTCATTGGTCCTGCGCTCCTTCGCCGAAGGCAATCTGAAAAGGCTCGAAGCCTTGGATCTCGATGGAGAAAACGTCCCCGGCCGCGACCGGGATCATGGGCCCGAGCGCGCCGGACAGGACGATGTCGCCTTCGTCCAACGGGCGGCCGAGGGTCGCCATCTTGCGTGCAAGCCAAAGCGTCGCCGCCAAGGGGTGGCCAAGGCAGGCCGCCCCAACGCCCAGGGATTCCGCTACTCCGTTCCGCGACAGGATGGCTCCGCCCAGCCGCAGGTCGACGTCCGTGATGCGACGTGGGCTGGTTCCGAGTGCAAAACCGCCGCCCGACGCGTTGTCGGCGATGGTGTCGACAAGCCGGATGTCCCAATTCGCAACGGCGCTGTCGACGATCTCCAAAGCGGGCAGGGCATAGGCGACGGACCGCATGAGATCGGTCATCGACGCTTGCGGATCGCTCACGGCACGCTCCATTACGAAGGCGACTTCCGCCTCCGCTCGCGGCTGCATGAAGCGCGAGATCGGCACCGCGTCGCCGCCGCTGAAGCCATAGTCGGCCCACAGCACGCCATAGTCCGGCTCGTTTACCCCGATCTGTGCCTGAACGGCTTTCGAGGTGAGGCCGATCTTGCGTCCGACCATCCGCCGGCCAGCGCTGAGCCAGCGCTCGGTGTTGCGGTCCTGGACCGCCTGTGCCTCGGCGACGGTCGTAAGCCCCATCGTCTCGCGGGGCGGGGCGACCTGCTTGAGATGGGTGCGCGCCTCGAAAAGGCTTTCTGCGATTCGTTCGACGTTTGCGGTCATTCAAGCGCCCAGCAAAAAGTCGAGGTGGATTCGATTGAAGGTCTCCGGATCCTCGAATTGCGGCCAATGTCCGCATTCGTTCATCACGACGTAGTGCGCGCCGGGGATTTTTTCTGAGATCTTCTTGCCTTCTTCCGGGGTCGCCGTCGGGTCGTGGCTGGTCCATAGCACCAGCGTCGGCGCCTTGATCGATTGGCTTTCCGCGTCCGTGATCATGTTGCGGCGGCGGATGTCCATTTCCTGCAGGCAGAGAATGCGCTCCATGGCCTCCGCGAAGCCGGGCTGGGCGTAGATTGCGCGTCGGGTTTCGACCAGGTCGTCGTTGACCATCGACTTGTCGCACATGAGGAATTCCAGCCGCGCGCGGATCCGTTCGGGGTTCGGATCCTGCACCGCCTCGCGCGACAGACGCTTGATCTGCTCCATGACGTTTGGATGGGCGGTCCAGCCGCCCGACGTATTGAGCACCAGCCGGTCGACCATCTCAGGATGGCGAATGGCGAGCCAGGCGGCCACCCAGCCACCGAGCGACTCGCCGGAAACGTGCGCGTGCTCGCGGCCGAGCGCTTTGATGACGTTGCGGAGATGGGTTCCGTAGTCCTCGATCTCGTAGGCGATGTCCGGCTTGTCCGACCAGCCGTGCCCGACGAGGTCGATGGCAAAGGTCCAGAAATGCTCGCCGTGGGCCGCCAGGTTCCGGCTATAGGCCTCCGCGTGGCCTCCGGTGCCGTGGATCAGGATGAGAAGCGGCTTGTCCGGCGTTCCCGAAGACAGATAGCGCGTCTTGATCCCACCAGCGTCCAGGAAGCCCTGGCAAAAAGGCACGTTCGTCAGGTCCGACCAGATTGACTGGTGGTGCCACGTCATCTCCATCTCCTCTTGTTGTTTTATGAGCATTTCGAACGCCCGGTTTCAGGCGGCCGTGGCGCGGATCATGCCCATCCCGGCGATCCACTCGCTGATGGGCTCGTAGAACAGCTCCTCCGCCCGGTAGCCGTCGCCGAGTGCGGCGAGCGCGGCGAACCAGGTGCGAATCTCGTGACCGCCCCTTCCGCCGGTGCCGGTGATCTCCTCGTCCGGCGAGGAATCCAGGACGTCGAGATTGCGCGTCAGGAAGGCGTCCAGGAGCATGCGATCCCAGCTTGGATCGAGCGGGAGCAGGGGCGAGGTGCCGGCCGCCATCGCGCGGCCTTCCTCCGCCGCACGGGTTTCGCGCGCGGCGCGCTGCTCGGCATCGAGTTCGCCGCCGTCGATCAGGCGGGCGCGGATCTCCGGCGTGGCGGTCGCGAGCGAGGGCATCGGCGGATCGTGAGACAAGCCGCCGGACCCGACGATGAGGACACGTTCCGGCGTCGCCCGCGCCCAGTTGCCGACGGCGCGGCCCAGGGCCCGCACCCGCGCGAATGTCGGACGGGGTTCGGCCGCACAATTGATGAAAACCGGGATGACGCGAGAAATGTCGTGTCTTGCCGACAGAAGCTCCATCGGCTGGGCCGCCCCATGATCCACCTCCATACGATAGGAGATGGCCGCGTCGACACCTTGCTCCAACACCGACCGGGCCATCTCCATCGCCCGCTCCTGCGGGATCTCCAACGCGCCGGCGCGTGTGCCATAGTCGCCGATGGAACGACCTTCGATTCCGATGCAAAAGGACGGCAGGAGATTGTAGAAAAAGCCGTTGAGATGGTCGGGATAGAAGAGAACGGTAAGCTCCGGCTCAAGCTGGGCGACGAAGCCGGCCGCCTTGTCCAAGGCCGCGCCGAAACGCTCTTCGACGCGTGGCTGGGCGCGGTTGGTCTCAATCAGCGGGCTGTGGGAAATGCAGACCGATCCCACGATCATGGTGGCGTTCTCCCTCCTTCTGCCGGCTGCTGGTCGTTTGTGCCTGCCGACGCGTCTTTGGCAGCGGCGTGGATGGCACCGCAGAATTGCGGGAGAGGATGGAAAGGCGCAGGCTTAGCGGCAACCGGGCACGGCTGAAGTGTTCGCCAAGAGAACAGGTTCTCTAGCGATACAGGTGCTCAACCGACCGGCGAAGGTATGTTCACCAAGAGAACAGTCGCAAATCCGAATTTGCGCCGCCGGCCGATTTACAAAATCCTTCCAGAAAAGCGGCCGTGGGATCGGTCAGCTCAAGGAGGAAACAAAAATGGCGGAATTGAACGGCATCACTCGTCGCGCTGCGCTGGCCATGGTGGGAGCGGCCGCGGCCGTTGGCATGCTGGCGCAGCCCGCCATTGCCGAGCCGACCACGCTTCGCTTCGGCACCTTCGTCGGCCCGACATCCTTCCTCAACACCGATATCTTCGTGCCTTGGTTCGAACAGATCGAGGAGGCAAGCGACGGCACGGTGAAGATCGAATTTCTGTCGGGCGGTTCGGCTGCGAAGCCGCAGGAAGTAATCGATGCGGTCAAGGCCGGCCTCATCGACATCGGCTGGAGCATCACGGCCTACAATCCCGGACGCTTCAACGCCGCCGGCGTGTCCGAGCTGCCGATCCTGACGCAGAACCCGGCCGAAGGCTCGGCGGGAATGGCCGCCCTCTTGGACGCCGATATGCTGGACGGGTTCGACGGCGTGAAGGTGCTCGGCGTGGGTACCACCGATGTCGGCCGGCTCCATCATGCCGAGCTGGTCGATGGATTGGATGCCTTTCAGGGGGCCAAGGTGCGGGCCGCGGGGCGGGTCCTATCGGCGATGCTTAAGGAGATCGGCGCCACGCCGGTCGGTATGCCCATCACCTCGGTTGCCGAAAGTCTCTCCAAGCACATCGTCGACGGGGCCGTGGCCGATTGGTTCTCGTTGGAAGGATTCCGCCTCATCGATGTGACCAAGACCCATCTCGATTTGGCGATGGGTGCGCCGGCCATGTATCTGGCGATGAATCCGGCGCGTTACGATCAGCTTCCGGATGCGGCCAAAGCGGCTTTCGAGGCCAATCCGCCGGCTGCCTTTGCCGAGTTCTGGGGAAGCCGGCTGGCGAAAAAGAGCGCTGCCACGCGAGACGAGGTGGCCGCCACCGAAGGCCACCGCATGCTGGAGCCCACGGAAGCGGAAAACGCTGAATGGCAGGCGGCGGCAGACGGCGTGATCGCGGATTGGATCGCCAACAACGAAAACGGCCAGGCGGTCGTCGATACCTATAGTGAGGCGGTATCGTCCTATCGCGCATCCCATTGATGTGCGCGAATGACGGGCATAAGGCCCGCGCGAACCGCGGTGTCTAGCGTCGGTCCCGCCCCTGTGCCGCAGGAACGCTCCGTTGCGCACCGTGCATCGGGCGGACAAGGATTTGCCGGCCTTGTTCGCCTGATCCCGGCTGCCGCCGGTTACGTTGCCGGCGGGGCGTTGCTGATCGTGGCGCTGACGATCACCTTGGACGTCACGCTGCGATGGTTGGTGTCGCGGCCGATTACCGGCCTGTTCGAGCTTTCGGAACTCGCTTTCGCCGCCATTATGGCCCTGTCCTTCGCCTACGCGACCGACAGGCGGGCTCATGTCGCGCTGGAGCTGGGCGGTAGTCTGCTGGGCAGGCCGGTCGGGCTCAGGGCGCTCGCGAGCCTTCTCACCGCGGCGGTGTTTGCCGGTTTCGTCTGGCTCACGTGGAGCTATGCCTCGGCGAAGCTTGCCTATGGCGAGACCACGCTCGTGCTGGGCCTGCCGATCGGCCCGTTCTGGTATGCCATCGCCGCCCTGATGGCCGTCAGCTTCGTGGCGGCGGCACGCGTCGCGGTGATCGACGCGGCGGCGTTCGTGCGCGCTCCCGCCTCGGCCCGCGTGTCGGACATGCTTGCGCCGGCCCTGCTCGTGGCGGCTTGTGCAGGGCTCGGCGCCTTCCTGATCACGCTCCACGGCGAGCTCGGGCCGCTGCAGAAGCTCGGCCTCGGCTTCGCCATGCTTTACCTGATGGCGCTCGCCAAGGTGCCACTCGGCATCGCGTTGACGACGGTCGGTTTCGTCGGAAGCTATGCCCTGCTCGGCGTGAACTCGGCGAGCCTGATCGTCACCAACAGCCTGACGAGTTCCTTGGCGAATGCCGACCTCGCTGCGTTGCCGCTGTTCCTCCTGATGGGCAATCTCGCGATCTCGGCGGGATTTGCAGACGATATCTTCGAGGCGGCGAGCTCCCTGTTCGGCCGGTTGCGCGGCGGACACGCGGTCGCTGCGGTCATCGGTTGCGCAGGGTTTGGCGCGATTTCAGGCTCCTCGCTGGCGACCACCGCAACGATTGGCCGGGCCGCCTATGGCGAGATGCGAGCCCGCGGCTACGCCATGGGGCTGTCGACCGGCTCGATCGCGGCGGGCGGTACACTGGGCGCGCTGGTGCCGCCGTCCGTCGTGCTGATCATCTATTGCGTGATTGCGGAGCAATCGATCTCGGAAGCCTTCGTGGCGGCGATCCTGCCGGGCGTACTGGCGACTCTGCTCTATGTGGCGGCCATCATCGTGTCGACCCGGCTGGTCCCGCGCCAGGTGCCTGCGGCCAGCGATGCCGATCGGCTTGCGCCGGGGCGGGTGGCGGCGAAGGCGTGGCGGCCCATGGCGCTGTTCTTGACCGTGCTCGGCGGGCTCTACGGCGGCATCTTCACGGTCCAGGAGGCTGCGGCCGTCGGTGCCGGCCTCGCCTTCCTGTTCTGGCTGGCGTCGGGCAAAGCCACCGCGCGCGGGCTGATGGATGCAACGCGCGACGCCGTGACCAACAGCGGCGCGCTCTACCTGATCCTGATCGGCGCCGGCGCGTTCGGTTCGTTTTTGAATTTGTCGGGCGCCCCTGCGGCCATTTTGGGTACGATCAACCCGGACACGCTGCCGCACTGGCTGGTGCTGGTCCTGCTGGTGGCGATGTATCTGGTCCTCGGCAGCGTGTTCGACACGGTGGCCGCGCTGGTGATCACCGTTCCGTTCGTGATCCCGATCATCCTGCAAATGGATGGAAACCTGATCTGGTGGGGCGTCGTCACGCTGAGCCTGATCGAGATCGGCATGATCACGCCGCCGATCGGGATGAATGTGTTCGTCCTGAAGGGCGTCTTAGGCAGCGAAGTGCCGATCGGCGCGATCTTCCGTGGCGTGCTGCCCTTCCTGATGGCGGACCTGTGCCGCCTTGCGCTTCTGATCAGCTTTCCGGCGATTGCGTTGTGGCTGACCACGGTGGTCTGACGTGTCCGTGAGGGACAAGCCGCGCCGTGATCTCGCTCATGGCCACCGTCCATTGACACTTTTGCGCCGATAGGCGGCGAGCCAGCGACGGAAAGTGTGCTCCCAGGTGAAACCGCTCTCGACATGGCGGCGCGCGCGGCTGCCGATCGTCTCGCGCTCGGTGGCGATGGCGAGGATGTTGCCCGCCATCGCTGCGGCATCGTCCACCGGGCCGAGACGGCCGAGCTCCGGCGGCACGCGCTCCAAGAGCGCGCCGGCTTCGACGCCGACCACCGGCAATCCGGAGGCTTGCGCCTCCAACACCGACAGTCCGAACGTCTCGTGCGGGCCGGCGGTCACGTAGATGTCCGCCGAGGCGAGCAACTCGGCGAAACGGGTTCGATCGACGACGAACGAAAGCAGCCTAAGGCGAGGATGATCGCGTGCCGTCTCGGCAAGCCGGTCGCGCAACGGCCCGTGCCCCATCATCCATAGCCAGATCTTGCGCTGTGCTGGCAGGTGGTCGAGTGCGCGGATCAGGGTCGAGACGTGCTTCTCTGCGGAAAGCCGTCCGGCATAGACCAGGACCAGATCGTCCGGTCCGGCCCCGTGGCGCGTGCGCAGCTCCAGGTTGCGCCGATCGGGGCGGAACAGATCGATATCGACGCCGAGCGGGACGATCTCCACGTCTTGCACGTCATACTCGCGGAGCCGTGCGGCTTGGGCGTCGGAGGCGGCCATCGCCAGATCGGCATGCTGGAAGACCGAGCCGATATAATGCTCAGCGCCGGTCTCCGCGATGTCGGCGAAGCGCTCGCCCAGGGTGCTCAGCGTTTCGCTCACCTCGTCGAACCAATCGTGCATCGCCGCGCGCAAGGGGGCGCCGACATAGGCGTCCGCCACGTCGGTGTGGAAATAGGCGCCGACCAGGCTGGGGCTGCCCGCTCTTCGTCGCTGGTCGCGATAGGCGAACGCGGCCCATGACTCCAGATAGGGGCTTGCGAGTTCGACGATGTCCGGGGCATGGGCCTTAAGCGCCGCCATGATGCGGTCGGGACGGACGAAGGCACGGTAGGTGTCCTGGCCCGGCAAGAGCGGGCTTTCGAGTGTCACCGTGGTGGTTCGCGCGGTCTCCTCCGTTGCGTCGCGGGCACCCGGCACGATCAGGAGGTGGCAGTGGTCGGTCCGTTCGAGAAGAAAGCGGCGTTTGGCATCGACGAAGGTGCGGATCCCGCCGCTGGTCTCGTTGTAGGCGATGGTGAGGTCGCAGAACTTCATGCCGATCGCCGTTGGTCCGGGCTCGTCGTCACGATCGCGACCCGTTCGCCGAATGCGGCGGCAAACGTTGTCTCCGTCTCTCCGTCCACGAGGGTGCCTCTGACTGCGCCCTCCGGCCCGATCCTGAGCGTCAGGCGCAGGTCAGGTGCGGGGAGGCGTAGCGAGAACCGGCGCCCTTCGGCATGCGGTGGGAAGCGAGGTGTGATCGCCAGTTCCCGTTCCGTGCGTTCCAACCCGATCAGGGTGTCGAGCACGAGCGTGTTCACGAGGCCGGACCAGCCGACAAATTCCGTCACCGGCAGTCCGCCGAGGGTCAGGCGCTTCCAAAGATTGCCGCGCTTGCGGGCAAGGGCGTCCACGCCGTGCTGCTCGGGATCGTAGAACTCATGGAAGCGGCCGGTGCGGGCGAAGGTCTGGTAGACCCCGTTGCAGAGGCGGAAGGCGAGATCTGCCGCTTCGGCATGAAAGCCGTAGCGGGTGAGCCCGGCAAGCACGGCATAGGCCGTGTTCAGCCACACCGGGCCGCGCCACATGTCCTTTTCGAAGTCGCGGTCGTTCAGGGCGACGGAGGGCAATGGAATGACGGTGTTGAAGGCGTTCGGATCGACGATGTGCGCGACCAGGCGTTCCGCTCGAGGCCGGTCGGGAATCCCGGCCCAGAGCGGCAGGAGCGAGGCAATGGTGCGGCTTTTCACGAAAGCGCCGGTGTCCGTGTCCCGGTCGAAATAGAGGCCCTCCGCCTCGTCCCAAAGCAGTGCGTTCATGCGCTCGGCGAGCGCGCATGCCTCTGCCTCGAAGGTTTCGGCGGCAGCATCGTCGCCGATGAGGCGCGCGAGGTGGGCAAGCGCTTCCGACTTTAACACCATGTAGGCGGAGAAGTCGGGAGCGGCGAGGCGACAGGTGTCGGCGAGCCGGCTTTCGTCGCGGGAGGAAAAGCGCGGCGCGTTCTCTACGCCGGATTCGTAAGGGTGGGCCCAGGCGAACAGGCCGTTGTCCAGACGCCGGTTCGCCATGAGCCAGTCATGATAGGCCTTCAGCGGTGGGTAGAGGACGCGGGCCCAGGCGCGGGACTGCTCCGGCGGGACGGTGCGCAATAGCTCGGCCAGGGACCAGGCAATGAGCGGCGGCTGGGTAAAGGGTGAGCCGGAGAGATCGCTGACGAAATGCTGCAGCCGGTCGCCCTCCCGCAACATCACGACCGAGCGAAGCACGTCGAAGGCAACCTCCGGGTCCCAACCCTTCCAGATCTGGGCGATAAAGGCGGAATCCCAAAGATAGACCGCACGAAACGAAGGCGCCGGCCGGGCATAGCGGACAGAGGAGAGGGTGTCTGGATTGCGAAGATTGAGGAAGAGGGCGGCATGAATGGCCGCGAAACCCTGCGTCCAGGCGGGGTCGGGTCCGTCCGGACCGTCGACATCGAGCTCTGGCGGCAAGTGGCGGACGCCCTTGGCGTGCAGGAGCGCGGCCTCGACCGGCTCGAGAAAGTGATGGCCTTTGAACACCTTCGACCAGAGCAGAAGGTAGGTGGCGAAGACAAGAAGCCTCCACCCTCGCGCTACGGCGGCGGCGAGCGCGGCGACGCCCCGTCTTACGGCCATAGCCAATAGTCTCCAGCTTCGCCCCATGCGGCCCCGATGGGTGGTCGATGAATGCTGGAGGGAAATATCACGAGCTCTGAGGTGTCTGGATACTTTGTTGGCTGGTGCGGGTGATCACCGGGAGCGGCTGGTCGGCGAGAACCGCCGTCGGGCGGCCTTCCCCGTCAAGCGCGCTCCTAAGTCCCGGTCTCGTCGGCCAAACGTTTCGGCTGCCTACGCCGATTTGACGTCGATCTTACGCTTGTTGTTCTGCGCCTCGGGCGTCTTCGGAAGCGTGACCGATAGGAGCCCCTTCTTGAAGACGGCCTCGATCTTGTCGCTGTCGACACCCTCGGGCAGTGGGAAGGACCTTTGGAACGAGCCATAGCGCCGTTCGCTTAGATAGTAGTCTTTTTGCTTTTCCTCTTTTTCTTCCTTCTTTTCGCCCTTGATGGTCAGGACGCCATTGGCGACGCTGACATCGACGTCCTTTTCGTCGAGCCCCGGCAGTTCCACGGTGATTTCGAAGGCTGCGTCCTTTTCGGTGACGTCGACGGCCGGGGACACCGGAAACGCCATCTGCGGAAGCCAAGTGCGCTCCGCCGAAAGAGGGGCCCGCGCCGAGCGCCGCCAAAATCCGGTGCCGAAGGTGTCGAACACATTCTCAATCTCGCGGCGCAGGCTTTCAAACGGCTCCCACGCGCTCGGCGGTGACGGCTTGGTCTCTGGCGCCGTCTGCTCGGATTTGATCGGAACGTCCTTCTCACTTTCGCTCATCTGAACCTCCACCCTTGTGAAAGTCGGCCTGGACAAGGCCGGCACATGCCCGTCAGACAATGTTCCGAGAACCGCTTGTCGCCATAGGTCTCGACCGCATCGGCATCGCTCGGATTTCTGCGATGATCGAGGAGCTATGCTCCCGCGATCGCTATCCGAGCACTGCGCATGCGTTTTGACATTGAGCGAACGCAACTTGACCGTGAGGGGACGCCGATCCGCGGGCCCCAGGGCAAAGGTCTTCGATCGCGGGCCGCGAGATCCACGCGTCCGCCTAGAAGCGCGTCAAGTCCGAGGGGCCAACGCGAGAACCCGCAAGGGGCTGCCGCTCCCCTTGCGGATTTTTAGCGGCGGGCAGATCAGCACGGCGCCTTGCGGTGGCAGGCGGTCGAGATTGGTCAGGCACTGCAACCCGTAGCGGTTCGCGCCGTGCATGTAGAAATGGCACGGATAGGGCGGCCTGAGATGCGCGGCTTGCCCCGCGTCGGTGCCGATCGTCTCGGTGCCAAAGCCAAGGACGTCGCGCTCCTCGATCAGAAAGCGCACGCAGTCCGGGTTCGGCCCCGGCGAGTGCTGGCCGGCCTCATCGTAGTTCTGGAATTCGGCCGGGTCGGTGCGCTTCCCCCAGTCGGTGCGCATCAGCACCCAGGCTCTGGGTGGAATCCGCCCATAGGTCGCTTCCCAGTCGGTCACGAAATCGACGGTCAGCAGGAAGTCGGGGTCCTGTTCGGCCTCCAGGCTGCAGTTGATGACACAGGCCGGGCCGACGAAACTCCGCGGCGGGATGGTGTCCGTGGTGTTGTCCGGCAGGTTGCGGCCTGACACCCAATGGATCGGTGCGTCGAAATGGGTGCCGGTATGCTCGCCGCAGGAGAAGTTGTTCCAGTACCACGAGGCGCCGCGCTCGTCGTAGCGCGAGATTTCCTCCATCCGGAACGGCGCGGCCTGGCCGAATTCCGGCGGCAGAGAGATCCGCGGCATGTCCGGGGCAAGCGTTTGGGTCAGGTCGACGACCTCGACATTGCCTTCGGCGAGATCGGCGACGAGGGCGGCGAGGGATCCAAGGGTCGACGTCGTCATGCCGTCAGCTCCAGTTCCAGCACCTTCGGGTCGGCGCGCCAGCGCTCGTACCAGTCGCGCGCGACCGGGTCCGGGAACAAGTCCTCAAGGCCGTCTTCCAACGCGCGAACGACGTCGGCGGCGAGCCGGCGCGGTGCGATCTTCGGCGGCAGCTCGGTCTGGTTCCAGGCTTCGTCGACGGGGCCGGGAAAGACGTTCAAAACCCGCAAGCCGGCCGGCCTGAACTCCGCCCTGAGGCATTGCGCCAGCGACAGGGCTGCCGCCTTGGAGGCGGAGAAGGTGCCCTGGCTTGGATAGTTGGCGAGTGCGAACACGGAGAGGACATTGACCCAGGCGACCGCATTGGTGGGCACTTCCGCGGCGCGCGCGCTCATGGCCGGGCCGAAGGCCTGGGCAAGCCGCAGCAGCCCGAAATAGTTCACCTCCATCTCCACGCGCGCCGTCTCCACGCCGCGTCGCGACAGGGCGGAGTGGGTGCGGTGGAATTCGGCGGTGTTGAACAGAATATCGACCTTGCCGCCGATCTGGCCCGCCAGCGTGTCGACCGATTGGGTGTCGGTCACGTCGAGAGGGAGCAGCGTCACCTGCGGGATGGTCGAGAGCGCCTCGAAGCCGGGCGCGGCTTTCCAGCGCTCGCTGGCGCCGACCCACACCGTCTCGGCACCGGCCTCCGCCGCTGCGATCGCCATCGCTTGGCCGATCTCCGAGGTGCCGTCGGTTACCAGCACGTGGCGGCCCTTGGGCGAGTTGGAGAATTCCCGCATCAGTGGATCGTCGGTCATATCGGTCACATCCTTATCGGGAAGGGCCGCGAGCACGGCGCGGCCGGCCCTGTCGAGACAGGCGCGTACGCGGACCCGGGCGGGCGGTTCGGCGCAGCGCCCGTGCAGATAGGCGACGACGCTGACCCCGCAGTCGAGCCGGACGATCCCGGTGCGCCAAGGCGCGCGCTCGCGGAAATAGGTCTCGTAGGGCTTGCGGACGCAGGTGACGGCGAGAAGCGTGCCGGCGCCGTCGCGCGGGCGCCATTCCAGCCGGTCCGACAGGCAGCAATGACAGGCCTCGCGCGGGGGATATTGGATCGCCCCGCAGTCCAGACACTCTTGAAGCGCGAACCGTCCCGACGCCGCAGCCGCGGTCAGTCCAAGGGCGAACCGGCTGCGCAGGATCGGCGGCGTCGTCGGCCGGCGTGGCGGAAGCGCGGGATTTCGGTGGGGTCGCTGGTCCATCGTCATGCCGCCAAGAGTGCCGCGCCCGTGGAGAGGCCGCGGTCGTAGTTGATCATGCCGAACCCGCTGACAAGCCCGATCTTGGCGTCCGGCACCGGCGTGCCGACGGTCTGGCCGGTGAGCTGGCGGATCGATTCCACGATGCCGAGAAACCCACCCGCTCCGCCGGCCTGGCCGACGGAGAGCTGCCCGCCGGAGGTGTTGATGGGAAAGCTGCCGGTGGTGGTGAGATCGTGGCCGGCGAGGAAGTCCTTCGCTTCGCCCTTGCCGCAAAAACCGAGATCCTCGATCTGCAGGAACACGATCACGGGGTAGTCGTCATAGGCCTGCACGAAGTCGACGGCCTCCGGCGTGACACCCGCCTGTGCGAACAACTCCTCGCGGTCGACGATCCAGCCGCCCCGGTCCTGGACCGGATCGTCGGGAAAGGCATTGTGGCGCTCGATCGCCCCGACCAGGCGGGCAAAGGGCAGACCCTCGGCGCGGGCGGTCTCTTCGCGCATGACGAGGAAGGCTTCGGCGCCTGCGCACGGCATGACGCAGTCGTAAAGCCGGATCGGATCGGCGATCAGCGGGCTCTTGAGATATTGTTCCAGGGTAAGCGGCTTGGAGAACAGGGCCTGGGGATTGCCGAGCGCGTTGGCGCGCTGGGCCACGCAAATTCGGCCGAAATCGGCGAGCTCCGCGCCATAGGTGCGCATATAGTTGTCGGTCAGGAGGGCGACGCTCGCGTTGGGGCCGCCGGAGCCGTACGGGTAGACGGCATCCTGTCCGAACTGGCTGAAGGCGGCCGTGCCCCGGCGGAAGGAATCCGTCTGGTTGGTGTCGCCGGCCACACAGGCCACGATCTCCGCATCGCCGACCTGCACGGCGCGGGCTGCACGGCGCAGCGCGATCATGCCGCTGGCGCCGCCGAAGGTGACGTTGTCCAGCCAGCGCGGCTGAAAGCCGAGATGCTCGACCATGCCGATCGCGGTATCGGGGGCAAGCGACATGCTCGTCACGCACAGTCCGTCGATGGCCTGCTTCTCCAGCCCAGAACTCTCCACGAGCGCGCGCATCGCCCGCCCGAGGAACCAGTGAGCGCTCCGAGTGGAAAAGCGCTCGTAGGGAACGGTAACCGGCGCGGCCAGCACCACTCCGTCATATCCGAGCCGGCGTGGTGTCACGGCGCGGCCTTCCGCATGTGTTGCTTGCGCATGCGCAGGTCGTAGCAGTCGGCCGCCTGGGTCGGGGCGTCGGCGACATCGCCAAGGTCGGTCTTGCGCACCTTCTGGGTGGAGGTGGTCGGCAGCGACGGCCGGAAGGCAACGAAGCCCGGCAGTTTGTAATAGGCGAGGCGCTCGGCGCAGTGGGCGAAAATAGCGTCGGCGAGTGCGGCGTCGCCCTTGCCGGCGGTCGGCACCACGACGGCAAGCACTTCCTCGCCGCGCAAAGGATCGAGCACCGCGACCACCGCCACCTGGGACACGCCGGGGTGGCTCGCGATCGCGCCCTCGACTTCCACGGCGGCGATATTCTCGCCGGAGCGGCGAATGATGTTTTTCTTGCGGTCCACGAAGTGCAGCGATCCGTCATCGCCGCGCCGCATCACGTCGCCCGTGTGCAGCCAGCCACCTGCCCAGACCTGCGCAGTCGCTTCGTCGTTTTTCAGATAGCCGGAGAAGAAGCGCCGCTTCGGGGCGCTCCCGCGGGCGCGCAGCACGAGTTCGCCCGGTGCGCCGGGCAGCACGTCGCGGCCCGCATCGTCGAGCAGCCGGATTTCGATCGGCGGTCCGGGCCGGTCCGGTCGGCCCAGGCAGCGCTCGCCGACATGGCGCGGCTCCTCGGCCGCGCACAGGATACCGGCACCGCCGGTCTCCGTCATCGCCCAGCCCTCCAGAAGCGGTACGCCGAAGCGTTTCTCGAAGGCGGCGTGATGGTCGGGATGGACCCCGCCGCCCATGCCGAAGCGCAGGGAATGGTTCTTGTCGTCGTCGGCCGGCGGAATCGCGAGCAGGATCGCCGGCATGACGCCGAGATAGTGGAAGCAGGTCGCACCGGTTTCGCGTGCCATCTCCCACCAGGAACGGGGATGAAAGCGATCGACGATGATCTGCGCGCCGCCGGAGGCGAGCATCCCCATGAAGGAGTTGCCCATGGCGTTCACATGGAAGGTCGGCAGCGGGGTCATCAGCCGCTCCACGCCCTCGCGCAGCGAAATGTAGCCGCCTTGCGCGCAGTACCAGTCCGCCCAGCCGTGGAAATAGTCGTTGGTCAGGAGGCAGCCTTTGGGGCGGCCGGTGGTGCCGGACGTGTAGATCAGCGCACACTCCGCCAGCGCCGGATCGGCCGGCGCTGCGCCGGCGGGCGTGGGGGCTCGCGGCAACTCGCTGGTGCCGTCCGCCTGGAGTGGGACCGAAAGTCCCGCCGCCCCCTCCATCGCCTGGGCCGTGCGCGAGGGGAGGTGGACGAAAAGCGCGCTCTCGCTGTGCTCCAGCAGGAAGCGCAACTCGTCGGCGGTGTAGTCGGGATTGACCGGAACCACGCTCGCTCCCACGGCGTTGAGCGCGAGCCAATGGACGAAATGCGCCGGACGGTTTTCCAACAGGAGCGCCACCCGGTGACCCGGGCCGTAGCCGGCCGCGTGATAGCGGGCGGCAAGCGCGTTGACCCGGCGCAAGGTGTCCTGATAGCTGACCGCCGGCTTGTTCAACCCCCAAAGGTCGGCGACCGCCTGAGGAACGACGAGAAGGTCGTTCTCCGGATAACGGGCGGCCTGTGCCTTCAGAAGCGCATACACGCTGCCTGCACCGCTGGTCCATTCACCACCGCATTGACTTTGCGGTTCTGTTACGACTTGCTCCGCTGTCATCTCGCCTGATGCGTTGAAGTTGTTGGAAGGCTGTATCCCGGATGGCCGGAAGTAAGAGTTCGAAATCTGGAAGTAAGCAGGGACCCGAGGTGGCCGAAGGCGCCGACTACGAAGCCAAGCTGGCAGAATTCGAGTATGCGATCTGGCATCTCGGTGCTGCTTTCGCGCGCTGGAGACGCGATTGCCTGGGCTCGGTCTCCGACGTTTCGCTCAGCAGCACCGAAGCGTCGATCCTCCACGCCGTCCATATGAACGGCACGGCCAAGGGGCTGGTGGAGATCGGCCGGCTTCTGCACCGCGACGACCTGACGAACATTCAGTACGGGCTGAAGAAGCTCGGCCAGCTTGGCCTGATCGAGAAGCAGGGACGCTCGCGCAAGAGCATGACCTACGCCGTCTCCGACGAGGGCGATGAGATCATAAAGGCCTATTTGGCGCAGCGCCGCGCGGTGTTGCTGCGGCTGTTCCAGCAGGTCGCGCCGGCCCCGGACGACCTCACGAATCTGATCATGCAGATGCATGTGATGATCGGCATCTACGATCAGTCCGGCGATCTCATTATGAACCGTCAGCCCTGACATGGCGCCTACTGCATCCTGTAGCCGCCATTGACGTCGAGCGTCGCGCCTGTGATCCAGCGGGCCGCGTCGCCGGCGAGATAGCGCACGGCGCCCGCCACATCGTCCGCCGAACCCACCCGACCGAGTGGGATGCGGGCGGCCAGCCCTGGCACTGCGTCGGGGTCCATCGCCCGCTCGAACATGCCGGTCCGCACCGGCCCGGCGGCGATACAGTTCACCGTGATGCCCTGTTCCGCACACTGGCGCGCGGCGATCTTGGTCAGTCCCAGGATGGCCGCCTTCGAGGCGACATAGGCCGGATCTCCGCGATAGCCGCCGAGCTGGCCGGCGGCGGAGGACAGCGTGATGATGCGGCCGTCCGATACCGGCATTTCGCGCCGCCGGCGCAGAAATTCCCGCATGCACAGGAACGTGCCGCGCGCATTCACGGCGTTGACCTGCTCCCACTGCTCCAATGTCACGTCCGCCAACTCCGACGAGATGCCGGGGCCGCCGCCCATGATGCCGGCGCACAGAACCAGGATGGAGACCGGGCCGAGCACGGCTTCGGCGGTCGCGAAACCCGCTTTGACGGAGGCTTCGTCGGCGACGTTTAGGACAATCGTCTCGACGACGGCGCCGGTATCGGCAAGCGCGGCTTTCGCCTGCTCCAGGCCGTCGGGGTCGAGGTCGGCCAGCGCGATCCGACAGCCATCGGCGGCAAGGGCGCGGGCGGAGGCAAGGCCGATGCCGCCGGCCGCTCCCGTCACCAAAGCCACGCGTTTGTCGCTCGGCTGCCTGTCCACGAGGGTCCTCAATTTTCCGGTCGATCCTTCGTTGGAATATTGCAAAAATTTACCGGACAAAATACCCTTTGCAAAAATTAAATTATGGTTTGAAGGTCACGGGGCGCGGTTTCGATCGGACGCCGGGATGGACGAACAAAACGGGTCGGCGGCAGGACGACGCCCAGCCCGCAACAGAGGAGAGAACACATGTTCCGCAGCATGAAGACGACCGGTCTGGTCGCGGTGGCGCTGGCCATCGGCGCCATGGGCGCGCCGGTACAGGCCCAGGATGCCGTCTCGCTCAACGTGCAGAGCGCCTGGCCGCTCAGCCTGCCCGCCAGCGGACGCGACGCCCAGCATTTCGCCGACGCCATCAACACGGCCTCGGCCGGAAATGTCGAGATCGAGCTCTATGGTGCCGGCAAGCTGGTTCCGTCGCTGGAGATCTTCGACGCGGTGCAGCGGGGCACCTTGGATGCCGGCTACACCAGCCCGCTCTATGTCGCCGGCAAGTTCCCGGCCGTGCAGCTTTTCGGCGGAGTGCCGTTCGGACCGGATGCGTTCGAATATCTCGGCTGGATCTACAATGGCGGCGGTCTCGACATCTGGCGCGAAATCTACGCCCAGCAGGGCGTCGTGACCGTTCCCTGTGGTCTCATGGATTCCGAGGCCGGCGGCTGGTACAAAAAGCCGATCGAGACCCAAGCCGATCTGGAAGGCATGAAGCTGCGCTTCGCGGGGCTCGCCGGTGAGGTGATGAAGAAGATGGGCGCTTCGGTCGTGCTTCTCGCCGGCGGCGACATCTATCCCAATCTCGAGCGTGGCGTGATCGACGGAACCGAGTTCTCCATGCCGGCGATCGATGCCAGCGTCGGCTTCGACGACGTTGCGAAGAACTACTATCTGCCGGGCTGGCATCAGCCAGCGGCGATCAACGAGCTGATCATCAACAAGGCGAAATGGGACGCCATGAGCGACGCCCAGCGCGAGCTGATCGAGCTGACCTGCCGCGAGACGATGCTGTGGGGCGTCACCTCCACCATGACGGAGAACGCCGAGGCGGTTGAGAGCTTCAAGGAAAATGGCGTCGAGATCCGCCAGTTCTCGCCGGAGCTTTTGGAGGCCTTCCAGGAGAAGACCGAGGAAGTGATGCAGGAGCAGGCGGCGAAGGACGAGAACTTCAAGCGCGTCTGGGACTCCCTGCAGGCCTACCGCGACAAGAACGCGGCCTGGGTCGAGGTCCGCACGGACTAGTCGGTTAGGCTGAGGGAACGGCAGGACGCGCCATGAACGACGCCCTCTACGGTATCGCGAATGCGATCGACCGGATCACGGTCCCCGTGGGACGCGTTTCCGCGCTCGTTCTGCCGATCCTGATGCTCGTCATCATCCTGAACGTCGTATTGCGCTACGGCTTTGGGCTCGGGCTCGTCGAGCTGGAAGAGCTTCAGTGGCATCTGAACGCACTCGTCGTGCTCGGGTGTCTCGCCTACGCCTATCGCGATGACGTTCATGTCCGTGTCGACCTGTTCCACGCGGAATTCTCTCCCCTGCGCAAGGCGGTCGTGGAGCTTTTCGGCGGCCTCTTCCTGCTGATGCCGTTCGTGATCGGGATCGCCTGGTTCGCGTGGGGGACCTTCGCCTATTCCTTCTCGATC
Source organism: Amorphus sp. 3PC139-8 (assembly GCF_040750475.1). Taxonomy (NCBI): domain Bacteria; kingdom Pseudomonadati; phylum Pseudomonadota; class Alphaproteobacteria; order Hyphomicrobiales; family Amorphaceae; genus Amorphus; species Amorphus sp. 3PC139-8. Next base: position 96,835 of record NZ_JABJVY010000016.1, read on the forward strand.
GGCGAAGGCTCGCCGATGCCCAGCGGGCTGCCGGCCCGTTACGTCATCAAGTTCTGCATGTTCGCCGGCTTCGTGCTTCTGGGCCTGCAAGGCATCGCCCAGATTTGCCGGGCCCTCCTGACGCTGCGCGGTGCGGCGTCCTCCTACCCGCCGGTATCGCGTTGACCCAGGACGTCATTTTCGTCGCCCTCATGTTCGCGGCCTTCGCGGGCGGGCTGTTCGCCGGCTTTCCGGTCGCCTTCGTACTCGGCGGCGTCGGGGTGCTGTTCGCCCTTTTGGGGGACCTTTTGCCGATGTTCGGCATCAAGGTCCTGGCCGGCACCAATTTCGTCGGCTTTGCTTCCGACCGCATCTTCGGCACGCTTGCGAACTACTCGCTGGTGCCGATGGCGATGTTCGTCTTCATGGGGCTGATGCTGGAGCGCTCGGGCGTGGCCGATCGGCTTCTGGTCGCGATGGGGCGGATGATGCGCCGCTTGCCGGGCGGGCTGGGCCTGGCGGTGGTCGCGATCGGGCTGGTGCTCGCCGCCTCCACCGGCATCATCGGCGCCTCGGTCGTCCTGCTGGCCACCGTTGCACTGCCGGTGCTGCGGCGTGCCAACTACAACATGCCGCTGGGGCTCGGCACCGTGGCGGCCTCCGGCTGTCTCGGGATCCTAGTGCCGCCCTCGATCATGCTGATCGTCATGGGCGACCAGCTTCGCCTGTCGGTTGGCGACCTCTTTATGGCGGCGATCCTGCCGGGCGCGCTGCTTGCGGCCCTCTATGCGATCTACATCGTCGTGTTGTGTGCCATCCGCCCGGATCTCGCGCCGCCCCAGAAGGTCGATCCGACCGAAGATGGCGCGGGTGCGGCGATGGGATTGTTGCGCGCGCTGATCCCGCCGGTCCTGCTGATGAGCGCCGTGCTCGGCTCGATCTTTCTCGGTATTGCCTCGCCCACGGAGGCCTCGGGCGTCGGCGCGCTGGGGGCCACGCTGCTGGCTGCCGCCGATCGGCAGCTCAACTGGCAGACCCTGAAAGATGTCAGTTACGGCACGGGCAAGACCACGGCCTTCCTGTTCGCGCTCATCTTCGGCGCGAGCTGTTTCTCCGTGGTGCTGAGAGGCTATGGCGGCGACGAGGTCATCGAAGGCGCGATCCAGGGGTTGCCGCTGCCGCCGGAGGCGGTTCTGGGCGTCGTGCTCCTGGTGGTGTTTCTGCTCGGCTTCGTGCTCGACTGGATGGAGATCGTGCTGATCATCGCGCCGTTGACCGTCCCGGTAGTCGTCTCGCTCGGCTTCGATCCACTTTGGGTGGCGATCCTGATCGCGATCTGCCTGCAGACCTCCTTCCTGACGCCTCCAGTCGGAATGGCCCTCTTCTATGTGAAGAGCGCGGCACCGCCCGACGTCACCACGCTGCAGATCTATCGCGGGATCATTCCCTTCGTGCTTCTGCAGCTCCTGGGACTTTTGACGGTCTGGCTGATCCCGGACCTTGCGCTGAAGCTGCCAAGTCTGTCTTACTGACGTGGCTTGAGCGGTTGGGGTGTGGGCATCCGATGGCGGACATGCATCGGGCGCATGCGCATGCCATTGCTTTTTTGCACTGCAAGGTGCATATAGCCATCCAAGCGCGCGTGTACGGAGCGAGATGCTCCGAAGCTGCTTATTCCCAAATATTCGATGAGTGCCCGGCACGCGGGGTCCTCACGGCCTCGCGAGAAGCGGTATTTCGGGCCGGATGGCCCGCCGCTTCGCTCCATGAACGCGATCGAGGTCCGCTTCCCGCGCCAAGTCCGGTCTGGGGGTCGGTCCCGATTCGCTGGCGGCCGCGTTTTCGCGTGCCGCGCACTCTCGACGAAAGAGACCCTTGACCGAATTTACTGATCTCGGCCTTGCTCGGCCGATCCTCACCGCGCTTTCCGATGAGCGCCACATTACCCCGACCCCGATCCAGGCCCAGGCGATTCCGCCGGTGATGGCCGGCCGCGACCTGCTCGGCATTGCCCAGACGGGCACGGGCAAGACCGCGGCGTTCGCGCTGCCGATCCTGCATCGCCTGCAGGGCTCGACTGGTGCGCTGCGCGCCAAGAGCTGCCGCGTTCTGGTGCTGTCGCCCACGCGTGAGCTGTGCGGCCAGATCGAAGAGCGCTTCAAGGCCTATGGCCGCCATGGGCCGCTCAAGACGGCGCTGGTCATCGGCGGCGTGCCGATCGGCCGTCAGCGCCGGGCGGTGGAGAAGGGCGCCGATGTCGTGGTCGCCACGCCCGGACGGCTGTTGGATCTGGTCGAACAGCGCGCCCTGTCGCTGGCGCACGTGGACATCCTGGTGCTCGACGAAGCCGACCAGATGCTGGACATGGGCTTCATTCAGCCGATCCGCCAGATCGTGGCGAAGCTGCCGAAAGAGCGACAGAACCTGTTCTTCTCCGCGACCATGCCGCCGGCGATCGCCGACCTTGCCGCCACGATCCTGACCGATCCGGTCGAGGTCGCGGTGACCCCGGTTGCCAAGACCGCCGACCGGGTCGCCCAGGAGGTCATGTTCGTCGATGCCGGCAACAAGACCGCGGCTTTGGTGGAGCTCCTGAAGAAGGACGAAGTCCGTCAGGCGCTGGTCTTCACTCGCACCAAGCACGGCGCCGACAAGGTCGTGAAGAACCTGGTCAAGGCGGGCGTGCCGGCCGAGGCGATCCACGGCAACAAGTCCCAGAACCAGCGCGAGCGGACACTGGCTGCCTACCGCTCCGGCGAGATCTGGGTGCTGGTCGCGACCGACATTGCCGCGCGCGGCATCGACATCGACGCCATCAGCCATGTGGTGAATTACGATCTGCCACATGTGGCGGAGACTTATGTCCACCGGATCGGCCGTACGGCCCGCGCCGGCGCGACCGGCAATGCCGTCACCCTGTGCGCACCGGACGAGAAGAACCTCCTGCGCGCGATCGAGCGGCTGATCAAGCAGTCGGTCCCGGTCGTCGCCGCCCCGGCGGGGCTGGAGGCTGTCGGCGGTGAAACCGCCGGATCGTCGCGTCCTGGCAACAAGGGTAAGCGGCCGCGCGGGAAGCCGGCGAATGGATCGGCCATGCCGTCCGGCGCGCAGAAAGGGGCGAAGCGTCCCCCGCGTGCAGAGGCGACGGCCGGCGGCGAAGAGGACGGCAACCGGCCGATGAAGCGCTTCCGCGGCGAGCGCACACAGGCCGGAGCCTCGGAAGGTCGCGGTGGCGCGAAGACCGGCAAGCCGCATGGCGGCAAGTCCGCGCGTCCGCATTCTGCCGGCGAGCCTTCGGGCGCCGGCGACACCCGTTTCTCGCAACCGAAGCGCCCGGCGCGCGCCCGCTCCGACGGGGCCTCCGCCGCGCCCGCTTCACAGACACCGGAAAGGAAAGAGCATGGCCAAGGAAGACCTCATCGAGTTCGAGGGCGTCGTAACGGAGGTGCTCCCGGACGGAAACTTTCGCGTGCGGCTGGATAACGATCATCAGATCCTCGCCTACTCGGCAGGTCGGATGAAGAAGCACCGCATTCGCACACTCGCCGGCGACCGCGTGACGGTCGAGATGACGCCCTACGATCTGGAAAAGGGCCGCATCACCTTCCGCCACAAGACCGAAGGGCCCGGCCCGTCGGGCGGTCAGCGCCGGACGTTTCGCCGGCACTAACTTCCCCGGCATTCCAGGCTATCAAGACGAAGAACCGGCGATCTCCGCCGGTTTTTTGTGTCAGAGGGCTGCATTCCCTGGGATTTGCTTCCTTCCCGCAAAGCCGGACGCGAAACCGGTTCCCACTTTCGCTGGCTTTGCTTGAACCAGCGCGCGACCGCGCGGCCGCGAGCGAAGCGGGCTGGCGTGAGTGAAAAAGAATCTACCCGGAAAATCGCTGCGCACTTTTCCTGAGATTTGCTCAGGCCGTTGCGTCCGGAACCTGCTGCACGCGAAGCAGCGTGATCCGGTTACGGTCCTTCTTCTCCACCACGAAGCGCACGCCATGGAAGGTGAAAGCCTGCTTCTCCTCCGGGATCATGCGGGCCTCGTGAATGACGAGGCCGGCGGCGGTGGTGGCCTCCTCATCGGGGAGGTTCCAATCCAGCGCCCGGTTGAGATCGCGGATCGTCACCCCGCCATCGACGAGGAGCGTGCCGTCGGGCTGCGGGCGAACGCCCTGGACGACGATGTCATGCTCATCGGAGATCTCGCCGACGATCTCCTCGATGATATCCTCCAGCGTGACGAGGCCCATGACCTCGCCATACTCGTCCACCACCAGGGCGAAATGCGCCTTGCGCTTCAAGAAGGCGTTGAGCTGGTCGTGAACGTTGGTGGTGTCCGGCACGAACCACGGCGGCTTGGCGATCGCGAGCACGTCGAGCGCATCGATGTTGCCGCCGGCGGCATGGAGCGCGCGCAGCAGGTCCTTGGCGTGCAGGATGCCGACGATATTCTCCGGTTCGCCGCGCCAGAGCGGCAGGCGGGTGTAGGGGCTGGCAAGTGCCAGATCCACGATCTGGGCCGCCGGCTCGTCGGCATTCAGCATCTGCATCTCGGTGCGATGCTTCATGATGTCGGAGACTTCGAGCTCGGCGAGGTCGAGCAGCCCGCCCAGCCGGTCGCGCTCGGCCTTGTGCAGGCCGCCCTGCAGATGCTGCAGGTCCACCGTGCCGCGAATTTCTTCATGGGGCGACAGGCCGGTGCTTTCGTCCACGTCGACGCCGAAACGGCGCAGCAGCCAGCGCACGAACACCTGGACACCGGCCGTCACCGGCCCGAACACCACCACGACAATGCGCACCACCGGTGCGACCGCAAGCGCGAAGCGATCCGGGTTGGCGATTGCCCACGTCTTCGGCAGCACCTCTGAAAAGACAACCACCAGCACGGTCATCAGAAGCGTCGCATAGGCGACGGCGGCGTCGCCGAACAAGGCGAGCAGGGCGCTGGTGGTCAGCGAGGAGGCGAGGATATTGACCAAGTTGTTGCCGAGCAGCACCGCGCCGATCAGCCGTTCCCGGATCTCGATGAGTTGCCCGGCCACGATGGCGCGCCGGTCGCCCGACTTTTCGATCTGATGCATCCGGGCTCGCGAGGCGGCCGTCAATGCGGTCTCGGAACCGGAAAAGAAGGCCGAAAGGCCAAGCAGAACGAGGATCGACCCTGCCGTCAGCCAGAGCTCTAGCGCGCTCATCGCGTCCTCTCGTCCTCCAGGAAGTCGGCAATCACGTCGGGGGCCACGTCATGGGCGATAAAGGCCTGCCCGATGCCGTGGGTCAGGATGAAGGTCAGTGCCCCGCGGCGGACCTTCTTATCCTGCGCCATCAAGGAGAGCAGGTGGTCTGCGTCGCGGGCGGCATCCGGCAGGGCGGTCAGATCGGTCGGCAAGCCGACACTTGCCAGATGGTGCTCCACTCGGATGGTATCCTCCGGCGGGCACATGCCGAGCACGGTCGACAGCCGGAAGGCCATCGCCATGCCGATCGCAACCCCCTCGCCATGGATCAGCGCATCGCCGTAGCCGACGGAGGCTTCCAGGGCATGGCCGAAGGTGTGGCCGAGGTTGAGAAGTGCGCGGGCTCCCGATTCGCGTTCGTCGGCGGCCACGACGCGCGCCTTGGCACGGCAGCTCGTCTCGATCGCGCGGGCAAGCTCGGGCCCGCCGGCGAACACGGCATCCGCATTCGTCTCCAGCCAGGCGAAGAAATCGGGATCGTCGATCAGGCCGTATTTCACGACTTCCGCGTACCCTGCCTTCAGGTGGCGCTCGGGAAGCGTGGACAAGAGGTCGGTGTCGATCAGCACCAGGCGGGGTTGATAGAACACGCCCACGAGGTTCTTGCCATGGTGCGTATTGATCCCGGTCTTGCCGCCGACGGAGGAATCCACCTGGGCAAGCAACGTCGTCGGGATCTGTACGAAGCCCATCCCGCGCCGGACGATGCCGGCGGCAAAACCGGCGAGGTCGCCGACCACGCCGCCGCCGAGCGCGACCACGAGATCTCCGCGCTCCAGCCGGGCGGACAAGATCGCGTCCACCACCCGCTGCAGTTCCGCAAAGGACTTGCTCGCCTCGCCCGCGGGCACGGCGATTGCGTCGGCGGAGATCTCGCCGGCGGCCAGGCCGGCCCGAAGCGCGGCCAGATGATGGTGCGAAACGGTCTCGTCGGTAACGATCATCGCCCGCGCGCCGGGGGCCAGCGCTGCCAGATGCGCGCCGGCTTCGGCCAAGAGGCCGGGACCGATGAGAATGTCGTAGCTGCGCTCGCCGAGGGCGACCGGCACGCTCAGACGGGAACCGATGTCGCGCATCAGCTTGGGGTCTCCGTGGAAGGGGGCGGGGTCTCATGGCTTAAATAGCCATCGAGCGCCTGCAAAAGGCTCGCGACGATCGTGTCGTGCGCAACGTTGTAGGAGGTCACGGTCAGGTCGGCCAATGCGAAAACCGGTTCGCGCTGCTCCAGCAAGCGGCGCATGACCCCCTCCGGATCCTCGCCGGCGAGCAGCGGCCGATTGGTGCGCCGCCGGACCCGCTCCATCAGCGTTTCGTGATCGGCCTTCAGCCAGACCGAGATCCCCATGGCCGCGATCGCGGCTCGGGTGTCCTCGGCCATGAAGGCGCCGCCGCCGGTCGCCAGGATTTGCGGACCTTGCCCCAACAGGCGCTTGATCACCCGGCGCTCGCCGTCGCGGAACGCGGCCTCGCCATGTACCTCGAAAATGTCCGGGATCGCCATGCCCGCCGCCGCTTCGATCTCGTGGTCGGCATCGACGAACGGCAGCTCAAGCCGCGCGGCCAACCGGCGGCCGATGCTGGTCTTGCCAGCGCCGGGCATCCCGATCAGAACGATCGAACGGCTCCCGAGCCGGGCCGCGATTCGCTCCGGCGCAAGAGCGGAGGCGGAGGGAGAACTCGGCAGGGCAGACACGAAAACGGGCTCGCGGGGCTCGGGAATGGCGATGCTTGCTTGAACGGCGCGACTAACGACCTGTCAAGCCACCTCAGAATAAGGTGCTCGGCTGCAAACCGTAAAGCGGAGGTGTGCCGCGAGGCGATGGACCGGTCCGAGATCGATATCGAACGCTTTCTGGAAGCCATGGCCGTGGAGCGTGGCGCCGCCCGCAACACGCTTGAGGCTTATCGGCGGGATCTCTCTGCCTTTGCGGGCGAGTTGAAGGCGCGCGGGCGCACGCTTGCCGACGCCGGTGCCGACGATATTTCCGCTCATCTGACAGCGCTCGCCGCGCGCGGTTTTGCGGCATCGAGTCAGGCCCGGCGTCTCTCGGCCTTGCGTCGCTTCTATCGCTTTCTTCATGGCGAGGGAGATCGCGAGGACGATCCCGCCGGTCGAATCGCGCGCCCGAAGCGAACCCGTCCGTTGCCCAAGATCCTCTCGATCGAGGAGGTCGACCGGCTGATCGCCACGGCCGAGGCGGAAGCGGAGCGAACCGATCGGTCGCCGTCGAAACAGCTCAAGGCGTTGCGCACCTATACGCTGCTGGAGCTGCTCTACGCGACCGGTATGCGGGTGTCGGAGCTGGTGGCGCTACCGGTTGCGGCGAGCCGCCGGCGTGAACCGTTCCTGTTGATCAAAGGAAAGGGCGGGCGGGAACGTCTGGTGCCGTTGTCGGAGCCGGCGCGCGCGGCGATGACCCGTTTTCGCGGCGTGCGCGATGGCGATCCGGCGCTGGCGGCCAGCCGATTCCTGTTTCCGGCCGACAGCGAGGCGGGTCATCTCACCCGCCAGGCCTTCGCCCGGGACCTGAAGGATGTCGCGATCGCCGCCGGGATTGCGCCCTCTCGGGTGTCGCCACACGTGCTGCGCCATGCTTTTGCCAGCCATCTGCTTCAAAACGGCGCCGATCTTCGCGTGGTCCAGCAGCTTCTGGGACATGCCGACATTGGCACCACCGAAATCTATACCCATGTACTCGCCGAACGGCTGGCGCGCCTGGTCGGCGAACACCATCCCCTGGGCGCGGCTTGACTTGACCGTCCACCGGTCTCACGGTCCGGCCCGTCTTCTTCCGAAGGAACCAATAGGGCGCATGCACAGCTTTCTGGAGTTCGAAAAGCCGGTCGCTGACCTCGTCGGCAAGCTGGAGGAGCTCAAGGCGCTCAGCGCCAGCGACGAGCGCTCCGTCGACGTGGACGAGGAGATCACCCGGCTGGAGGGCAAGGCGCAGCAGGCGCTGACCGATCTCTACGCGAAGCTGACGCCCTGGCAGAAAACCCAGGTCGCGCGCCATCCCGATCGGCCGCACGCCTCCGACTATATCGCCGGGCTGATCAGCGACTTCACGCCGCTCGCCGGCGACCGGGCCTTTGGCGAGGATGCCGCCGTGATCGCCGGTCTCGGTCGGTTCAGGGGCGCGCCGGTAGCAGTGCTCGCCCAGGAAAAGGGGCACGACACGGCCACCCGGCTGAAACACAATTTCGGCATGGCGCGACCTGAGGGCTACCGCAAGGCGGTTCGGGTCATGACGCTGGCGGATCGCTTCGGTCTGCCGGTGATCGCGCTGGTCGACACCGCCGGCGCCTATCCGGGGATCGGCGCGGAGGAGCGAGGCCAGGCCGAGGCAATCGCCCGCTCCACCGAAGCGTGTCTTGGGCTCGGCGTGCCCAACGTATCCGTCGTCATTGGGGAAGGCGGCTCGGGCGGCGCGATCGCGCTCGCCACCGCCAACCGCGTCATGATGCTGGAGCACGCCATCTACAGCGTGATTTCGCCGGAGGGCGCAGCGTCCATCCTGTGGCACGATTCCGCCAAGGCCCAGGAAGCCGCCACCAACATGAAAATCACCGCCCAGGACCTGTTGCGCCTGCAGGTGATCGACGAGATCATCGGGGAACCGCTCGGCGGAGCGCACCGCGCGCCTGAGGTTCAGATCGCGTCGGTCGGCGATGCGATCGAGCGCTCGTTGACCGACCTCGTGGCGCAGGATGCCCCCAGCTTGAAGCAAGCGCGCCGCGATAAATTTCTCGCAATCGGGCGCTCGCTCGAGCGCTGACGGACATGTGAGTGAAGAATCCGTCGACTTGGTCAAAACAACGCCGCAATTGGTGTGTGATCGAGAGACATTCGATATAGTGAGCGCTGCAGTGCGCGGATTGCGCGGTTCAAGTTTGCGGATGGTTACGCTTCAGCAACCTCGCCGGTGTATGCTTTATCCTCGTATTGGCAGGACAATGCCTGCCGCAGCAGTCAAAGGGTGACGGACGTGGGTTTGAGCCAAGGCATTCTGTCCCGTTGGCGCGGCTTGGTCGCCGCCGCCGGCATGGCTCTTGCGCTCGCAGGGTGCAATGGGTCGTTCTCGGATCTGCCCAAGCATATGAAACCGCTGAGCCCGGCGATCCAGGCCAAGATGGAACGGCTTGGCATGAACAAGTCGTCGCCGATCCTGGTTCGCATCTTCAAGGAAGAATCGCAGCTCGAGGTTTGGAAGCAGAACCGTCAAGGCAAGTACGCGCTTCTTGAGAGCTACGACATTTGTGCCTGGTCCGGTGGTCTGGGGCCGAAGAAGGTGGAAGGCGACCGTCAGTCGCCGGAAGGCTTCTACACGATCTATCCGGCCCAGATGAACCCGAACTCCGACTACTATCTGGCCTTCAATCTCGGCTATCCGAACGCCTATGACGCCTCGCTTGGGCGGACCGGGTCGTTCTTGATGGTGCACGGCGATTGTTCCTCGCGCGGCTGCTACGCCATGACCGACGAGCAGATCGCGGAAATCTACGCGCTCGGGCGGGAAGCCTTCCGCGGCGGGCAGCGCGCCTTCCAGGTGCAGGCCTATCCGTTCCGGATGACGCCGGAGAACATGGCGAAGCACCATGGCGATCCGAACATGCCGTTCTGGGCGATGCTGAAGGAAGGGTACGACCACTTCGAGGTCACCCACCAGGAGCCCAAGGTGGCGGTCTGCGACCATCGTTACGTCTTCAATGCCGAGGCGAAGGATGGCCAGGCTTTCCGGGCGTCCAGCGCGTGCCCGTCCTATCAGGTGCCGAAGGACATCTGGATCGCGGTTGCCTCCAAGCAGCGCGAGGATACCCAGGCGACCCAGCAAATTCTGGCGCGGATGGAACGGCGCGAGCAACGCGAGGAAGACTGGGAAGCGCGCAAGGCGCGGATCGCTGGCATCCTGGGCGGTGGTAAGTCCGATGCCGACAATGCTGCGACGCCAGCGGAGGAGACCGCGCCGGCCCCGGCCGAGGACGACGAAGCGCGGATGATGCAGATCGCGAGCAAGGTGCCGGTCCCTGCGCCGGCGCCGGGCGGTCGGGTCGCGGTGGAGCCGGCCGGTTCAAACACGGCCGACGAAGGCGACGAGGCCGCCAAAACGGCGGCGCTCGCCCTGGTGCCGGAGGAGACCGGCGCCATCGGACGGATCGGTCAGGCTTTCGACCGCGTCAACGGGATCATGCCCTGGAACTGAGCAAAGCCAGCGAAAGTGGGTACCGGTTTCGCGTCCGGCTTTGCGGTGAAAAAGCGGCAAAGCCAGCGAAAGTGGGTACCGGTTTCGCGTCTGGCTTTGCGAGGACGGAACCGGCAAAGCCAGCCTGACCAGCCGGCGAGCGGTCACGCGCTGGCTGCGCGGAAACACGGTAAGTGTGCGTCGAGGTCTTTGTGGTGCGTGTCTCTCTCGCACGCCGGTGTGTCAGCCTGACGCCTGGTGGCGAAACAAAAAGGCCGGTCAGATGCGGATCTGACCGGCCTTTTCTTATGGGATGGCTCGCAAGGGCGAGGGATCAGGCGTCTGCGGGCTCCTTGTGGAGTTCCTTGGCGTGCAGCCATGCGGCGTGCTGGGGCGCCTTCTTGGTCCGCGACCATTCTTCCAGCATGTCCCACTTCACGTCATTGAGACGTTTCAGCATCTCTTCTTCGTTCGGATCCGGACAGGCCAACTCGATGCGGTGGCCGTTGGGATCGAAAAAATAGATGGAATGGAAGATCGAGTGGTCGGTGACGCCGAGCACCTCGACCCCGTTTGCCTCCAGGTGTTCCTTGAACGCAAGAAGTGTGTCGCGATCCTTCACCTTGAAAGCGATGTGCTGCACCCATTTCGGGGTGTTCGGATCGCTGCCCATCTCCGACTTGGTCGGCAGCTCGAAGAAGGCGAGCACGTTGCCGTGCCCGGCATCCAGAAACAGATGCATGTAGGGATCGGGCTCGTGGGTGGAGGGAACATGGTCCTCCGCGATCGCCAGCACGAAGTCCATGTTGAGCATCTTGGTATAGAATTCGACCGTCTCCTTGGCGTCCTTGCAGCGATAGGCGACGTGGTGGATCTGGTCGATTTTCAGAGTAGGGGTCGTCACGGGAGCTCCTCCAATTCATTTCAAATGAAATGATCTCATGGCCGGCTGCATCGGGATTTGATTTGGATCAATCTTTTGCGATCCCGGAGGATGCCGCCGCTGCGAAGCCGAACGTGCGCTCTCGCGACATGTGTCGCGACGCCTTGGCAATTCGAAGCGAAAACGCCAAATGATGAGCTGAGGAATCCGGAAAAGGGGAGGGGCCTGCGCGTCGGGAGGCAGGGTCCGGCCATTTGAGTTTGGTGCCGTTTCGTGATGTTTGGTTGACGACTGCAGCGATGATCGCGATCCCGGCGATCCGCCGTCCGTGTCGAAGCGGTGCGTTTGTTGAGAGACGGACGCTGTCGACCGATCCTGGTAAGGGGGCTTGATGAAGTCGCGCGGGTTCGTTCCGCTGACTCGGGCTATCGGCTTCGGTTCGCTGCCGACGGTGGTCGACGTCCGCGCCGGCGAGCGCGCCTTGATGCGGGCCTTCGCGGAAGTCGGCCTTCCATTCGAATTGACCCGGAACGTCGAGACGCCGATCCCGTCCGGCGCCATGGTCGAGTTGTTTGACCGTTGCGCGCACATATTGGGCGACCGCACGTTCGGCCTGGACATCGGGTTGGGCATGGAGCGGCGCGCCTATGGCCTATGGGGCCAGTACGGCTTGCTGGCACCCACCCTGGGCAATGCGATCGAACGCTACATCGCGACGAGCTGGGCTCAGCAAGTGGGAGCTTCGTTGGAGCTCGTCTGGCGCGGCGACCACTGGCTTTGGCGCTCCGTGCTGCCGGGCGTGTCTGACGACAACAGGGCGCACACGGATCACCTGATCCATCCAATGCTTGGTGCGGTGCGAACATATCTCGGTCCGGATTGGATGCCGGAGTGGATCGAGGTCAACTACGCGCGTGACCCGGATGCCGGCAAGCTGGAGGACCGGCTGGGTGTCCCGATCCGGTATGGCCGGCCTTGGCTCGGCTTGGTTCTGAACCCCGCCGATCTCACGCGCGGACGTCACCCCGCCTACGATGACGAGATGACCGACATCGTTTTACGCGATGTGCTGGCCGACGTCGTCATGCCGGAAGCGTCCGAGCCGGCGCGGTCCCTGTCCGCCGTGGTGGGGCTCAGGCTGCTGGAAGGCAAGACGGACATCGAAGGGGCGGCGCGGCTTGCGCATTTGAGCGTGCAGGGGCTCCAGCGTCAGCTCCGCAAGAAGGGATACACCTATCGCGAGCTTGTCGACCGGGCACGGATGACGCGTGCGATCACGCTGCTGCGTGATTCGGATGTCTCGATCATCGAAGTCGCGCTGTCGCTCGGCTACGAGGATCATGCAAGCTTCACGCGGGCGTTCAATCGTTGGGTCGGATGTGCGCCGATCGCGTTCCGGAAGGCGAAACAGGCAGGGCCCTTCTTGCGCCACGTCCCGTCGTCGGCCGCCGATCCGGACGTTTTGTTCGCCAACGGGTCGCCGTAGGGGCTTGCTGTGCAACCGGCTGTGGAGGCGCGAGGAAACCATTGCGCTCCCAGGCGCAAGCGACTATGTCTGTCGCCCGCGCCGGGTTCCGATGGGTCCGACGAACGGATGTGTTAGGGGTGTAGCTCAGTTGGTAGAGCGGCGGTCTCCAAAACCGCAGGCCGGGGGTTCGAGCCCCTCCGCCCCTGCCAGCCTCTGCTGACGCCTCCCTTCGTCGCAACCAGAAAGAGCCCAGAGCCTCCGATCGGGTGTTGGCACCGGACCGGCAAGATTGGCTCAAGGCGTGGGTCCGTAGATGGCGGGCTGTAGTCGCGCATAGATCGCGAGTGTCGAACGGGGCCAAAGCCTCTTGTGTTTCGCACTCCGGTCGTTTAAATATCACCAGACGGGAAGGCGCGCGGCAATGCCAGCGCGCCTTAATGTTCTTGTCAAGGCCCGGTTCATGGCGAAAACCAATCCGATCCAGTTCCTCCAGCAAGTGCGCTCGGAGGTCTCGAAAGTGACATGGCCGACGCGCCGCGAGACCATGATCACCACGGTGATGGTGTTCATCATGGTGGCGCTGACGGCGGTCTTCTTCCTCGTGGTGGACCAGCTTCTCAGCATGGGCATCGGATTCGTTCTCGGCATCGGGCGCTGAGCTCCCGTGGGGCAGCGCCGATCGGACTGTGCCGGCGCAGCGGTAAATTTGGATTGGTGAACGATGGCGAAGCGCTGGTACATCGTCCACGCCTACTCTAATTTTGAGAAAAAGGTCGCCGAAGCCATCCGCGAAAAGGCGCAGGCGACCGGGCTGGACGATATGTTCGAGGAGATTTTGGTCCCCACCGAAAAGGTGGTGGAGGTGCGTCGTGGGCGCCGCGTGGATGCTGAGCGGAAATTCTTTCCCGGCTATGTCCTCGTGAAGTGCGAGCTGACGGACCAAGTTTATCATCTGATCAAGAACACGCCGAAGGTCACCGGGTTCCTGGGCGCCGATCAACGCCCGGTTCCGATTTCCGACGCCGAGGCCGAGCGCATTCTGCATCAGGTTTCGGAAGGCGTGGAGCGGCCGAAGCCGTCGATCAGCTTCGAGGTGGGAGAGCAGGTGCGCGTGGCCGACGGCCCGTTCGCCTCGTTCAACGGCCTGGTGGAAGAGGTCGACGACGAGCGGGCCCGGCTGAAGGTCGCGGTGTCGATCTTCGGGCGGCCGACGCCGGTGGAGCTCGAGTACGGGCAGGTCGAAAAGCTTTGAGGCTTGGCCGTTTGGCCGGGCCTTATGTGTGCAGGGTGGGAGGCGCGTCCTCCGGTTTCGCCGCTGGCGGGCCGAGCCGCACCACCCGACCGGAAGGGCCAAGGGTTTGATCCCGGCCCGATTGCTTCGGAGATGAGTTGAATGGCGAAAAAGATCGAAGGTTACATCAAGCTGCAGGTGCCGGCGGGTTCCGCCACGCCGTCGCCGCCGATCGGCCCGGCGCTGGGTCAGCGTGGCTTGAACATCATGATGTTCTGCAAGGAGTTCAACGCGCGCACCCAGGAGCTCGAAAAGGGCTCTCCGTGCCCGACGGTGATCACCTACTTCACCGACAAGTCCTTCACGTTCGAGGTGAAGTCGCCGCCGGTGTCGCACTTCCTGAAGAAGGCGGCGAAGATCGGCTCCGGCTCCAAGACCCCGGGCCGTGGCACCGTGGGTTCCGTCTCGCGCGACCAGGTCCGCGAGATCGCCGAGGCGAAGATGAAGGACCTCAACGCGCTCGACGTCGACGGCGCGATGAAGATGGTCGAAGGCTCCGCCCGCTCCATGGGCCTCGAGGTGAAGGGGTAATCGTCATGGCAAAGCTGGCAAAGCGCACCCGCGCCGCCCGCGAGGGCATCGACGTGAATTCGCTCTACACCCTCGACGACGCGCTGAAGCTCGTGAAGGAGCGGGCGACGGCGAAGTTCGACGAGACCGTGGAGTTCGCAATCAATCTGGGTGTTGATCCGCGTCATGCCGACCAGATGGTCCGTGGCGTCTGCGTGCTGCCGAACGGCACCGGCAAGTCGGTTCGCGTGGCGGTGTTCGCACGTGGCGACAAGGCGGACGAGGCCACGGCGGCCGGCGCCGATATCGTCGGTGCCGAGGACTTGGTGGAGCAGATCCAGTCGGGGACCATCGACTTCGATCGCTGCATCGCGACCCCGGACATGATGCCGCTGGTCGGCCGTCTGGGTAAGGTGCTCGGCCCGCGCGGCCTGATGCCGAACCCGAAGGTCGGTACGGTGACCCAGGACGTGACCAGCGCGGTCAAGGACGCCAAGGGTGGCGCCGTTGAGTTCCGCGTGGAAAAGGCTGGCATCGTGCACGGCGGTGTCGGTAAGGCATCGTTCGACGAGACGGCGCTTGCCGCCAACATCCGCGCGTTCGCGGATGCGGTGGTCAAGGCGAAGCCGGCCGGCGCCAAGGGTGCCTATATCAAGAAGATGGCGCTGTCCTCGACCATGGGTCCGGGCGTGCGCGTCGATCCGAGCTCGGTCCTCCAGGGCTGAACTTGACGAGCTTCCCGGCCGGGCAACCGGCCGGGCGGACCGGCATGTGCCTCGTGCGCAGGTCGGTAACTACCCTGTCCGAGACTGCAGGTGCCGGGTATCCGGTTTAAGCCAATTGGGCCTGCATAGACGGGAGCGAGCCAAGATCACCGGTCCCGAGGGGCCGGCTTGGTGTCGAACCGTTGAGCCTTAGCCCGCGGAACGCGGACGAGGGGACAGGAACCCGAAGTGTCGCACGCGACGCTCGAAGGGAGATCCGGCTACTGGTCGGAGCCTGTCGTCTTCGAGTGTTCCGTTCGGCGAAAGGCAACCGGCGGCTGGGGCGCAAGCTTTGGTCGCCAACCGGAGATGGCAAGTGGAAAGAGCGGAGAAGCACGAGTTCGTTGCTGCGCTCAACACGGTGTTCGCGAACACCGGTGTTGTCGTGGTGGCGCACTATTCGGGCCTCTCGGTGGCGCAGATGACGGACTTGCGCGCGCAGGTCCGTCAGGCGGGTGGAACCGTCAAGGTCGCCAAGAACCGTCTTGCGAAGCTTGCCCTTCGTGGCACGGAGATCGAGCACATCACCGATCTGTTCGAGGGGCCGACCGTGATCGTCTATTCCGACGATCCCGTCGCGGCGCCGAAAGCAGCGGTGGAGTTTGCCAAGAAGAACGACAAGCTCGTTCTTTTGGGTGGCGCGCTCGGCTCCACGAACCTCGATGCGGAAGGTGTCAAGGCCCTGGCCTCGATGCCGTCGCTCGACGAGCTCCGCGGCAAGCTGGTGGGCATGATCAACACGCCCGCCACCCGTGTGGCTCAGGTTCTCAGCGCGCCGGCCGGGCAGCTCGCCCGGGTGTTCGACGCGTACGCCAAGAAGGACGAGGCCGCATAAGCGGCCGAGACTTCGAAGATACCCATCAGCGGTTCGAACCGGAAGGACGATTGAACCATGGCCGATTTGGCAAAGATTGTTGAAGACCTGTCCTCGCTGACCGTCATGGAGGCCGCCGAGCTCTCCAAGATGCTCGAGGAAGCTTGGGGCGTGTCCGCGGCGGCTCCGGTCGCCATGGCCGCGATGCCGGGAGCGGCCGGCGGCGGCGAAGCCGCTGCTGCCGAAGAGCAGACCGAATTTGACGTGATCCTCGCCGCCGCTGGCGACAAGAAGATCAACGTCATTAAGGAAGTTCGCGGCATCACCGGCCTCGGGCTGAAGGAAGCCAAGGACCTCGTCGAGGGTGCGCCGAAGCCTGTGAAGGAAGGCGTCTCCAAGGAAGAGGCCGAGGAGATCAAGAAGAAGCTTGAGGAAGCCGGCGCGAAGGTCGAGCTCAAGTAGCTTGATGCCGGCTCGGCTGGCGGGATGCTCCCGCCGGGCAAGCGAATGACTGCGATCCCGGACCGGGCCGTTCGCGGCACCGGCCCGGGATCGAAGCTGTTTCGAGCGCCCTGTTGGGTTGGAGTGGCCGATCGCGCGATACCGCGCGCAGGCCGTCTCATCCGGCGGTGCGAATCGAAAAAGACGGCCGGGATCGGTCGTGAGCAGAAACGAAATCTAACCCCGGTACACGTCGTGCCGGGACGCGTGCCGGCAAAGGCCGGCTTCATGACGTGGTGCCGCCGATGCCGGCGACAGCGTCGGCAGCGATACGAGGAGCGACAATGACGCAGGCGTTCAACGGTCGCAAGCGGGTCCGGAAGTTCTTTGGCTCGATCCGCGAAGTGGTGGACATGCCGAACCTCATCGAGGTTCAGAAGGCGTCCTACGACCAGTTCCTGATGATGGAAGGCGCCGAAGGCGAGCGGCCCAACGAGGGCCTGCAGGCCGTCTTCAAGTCCGTCTTCCCGATCTCCGACTTTTCGGGCGGCGCGCTTCTCGAATTCGTCGACTACGAGTTCGAACCGCCGAAATATGATGTGGACGAATGCCGTCAGCGCGGCATGACGTTCGCCGCGCCGCTGAAGGTCAAGCTGCGCCTTATCGTGTTCGATGTCGACGAGGACACCGGCGCGAAGTCCGTCAAGGACATCAAGGAGCAGGACGTCTACATGGGCGACATGCCGCTCATGACGGACAACGGCACCTTCATCGTGAACGGCACGGAGCGGGTGATCGTGTCGCAGATGCACCGCTCGCCGGGCGTGTTCTTCGACCACGACAAGGGCAAGACCCACTCCTCGGGCAAGCTGCTGTTTGCTGCGCGGATCATTCCCTATCGCGGGTCGTGGCTCGACATCGAATTCGACGCGAAGGACATCGTCCACGCGCGTATCGACCGCCGCCGCAAGATCCCGGTCACCTCGCTCCTGATGGCGCTCGGCCTCGACGGCGAAGAGATCCTCAACACCTTCTACAAGCGGGTGGTCTACACCCGCGACGGCGACGACTGGCGGATGCCGTTCGACGCGACACGCATGCGCGGCCTGAAGGCGAACGTCGACATGATCGACGCCGACTCCGGCGAGATCGTGCTGGAGGAGGGCCGCAAGCTCACCGCCCGCACGGCGCGTCAGCTCGCGGAGAAGGGCGTCACCGCGCTCAAGGTGACGAACGATCAGCTTCACAGCCAGTATCTCGCCGAGGACCTGGTCAACCCGTCCACGGGCGAGATCTACGCGGAAGCCGGCGACGAGCTGAACGCCAAGATGCTCGACGGGCTGATCGAGGCGGGTTTCGACGAGATCGCCGTGCTCGACATCGACCACGTCACCACCGGCGCCTATATCCGCAACACCTACGCCGCCGACAAGAACGAGAGCCGGGAAGAGGCTCTGTTCGACATCTACCGGGTGATGCGTCCGGGCGAGCCGCCGACGATCGAGACGGCGGAGGCGATGTTCCATTCGCTGTTCTTCGATCCGGAGCGCTACGACCTTTCCGCGGTCGGCCGCGTGAAGATGAACATGCGCCTGGATCTGGAGTGCCCGGACACCATGCGGGTGCTGCGGCGCGAGGACATCCTTGAGGTGATCCGCACGCTGCTCGACCTGCGCGACGGACGCGGCGACATCGACGACATCGACAATCTCGGCAACCGCCGGGTGCGTTCGGTCGGCGAGCTGATGGAGAACCAGTACCGGGTCGGTCTTCTGCGCATGGAGCGCGCGATCAAGGAGCGCATGTCGTCGGTCGAGATCGACACCGTCATGCCGCAGGACCTGATCAACGCCAAGCCGGCGGCGGCCGCGGTGCGCGAGTTCTTCGGCTCCTCGCAGCTTTCGCAGTTCATGGACCAGACCAATCCGCTCTCGGAGGTCACCCATAAGCGCCGCCTTTCCGCGCTTGGCCCGGGCGGTCTGACGCGTGAGCGCGCCGGCTTCGAGGTGCGCGACGTGCATCCGACCCACTACGGCCGGATCTGTCCGATCGAGACGCCGGAAGGTCCGAACATCGGCCTGATCAACTCGCTCGCCACGTTTGCGCGCGTCAACAAGTACGGCTTCATCGAGACGCCGTACCGCAAGGTGCGCGAAGGCAAGGTGACCGACGAGGTGGTCTACCTCTCCGCCATGGAAGAGGCCAAGCACCACGTCGCCCAGGCGAACGCCCCGATCACGGACGACGGCAGCTTCGCGGAAGAGCTCACGGTCTGCCGCCACGCCGGTGAGAACGTGATGGTGTCCCCGGACCGCGTCGACTACATGGACGTGTCGCCGAAGCAGCTCGTCTCGGTCGCGTCGGCGCTGATCCCGTTCTTGGAGAACGACGACGCCAACCGCGCGCTGATGGGCTCCAACATGATGCGTCAGGCCGTGCCGCTGGTGCAGGCCGAGGCGCCGTTCGTGGGCACAGGCATGGAATCGCGCGTGGCGCGGGACTCCGGCGCTGCGATTTCCGCCCGTCGGGCGGGTGTCGTGGACCAGGTCGACGCCACCCGTATCGTCATCCGGGCGACCTCCGATCTCGATCCGTCGAAGTCGGGCGTCGACATCTACCGGCTGATGAAGTTCCAGCGTTCCAACCAGAACACCTGCATCAACCAGCGTCCGCTGGTCCGGGTGGGTGACATGGTGGCCAAGGGCGACATCATCGCCGACGGCCCGTCGACGGATCTCGGCGATCTCGCGCTCGGCCGCAACGTGCTGGTCGCGTTCATGCCGTGGAACGGCTACAACTTCGAGGACTCCATCCTGCTCTCCGAGCGGATCGTGTCGGACGACGTCTTCACCTCGATCCATATCGAGGAGTTCGAGGTGATGGCGCGCGACACCAAGCTCGGACCGGAGGAAATCACGCGCGACATTCCGAACGTTTCGGAAGAGGCGCTGAAGAATCTCGACGAAGCGGGCATCACCTATATCGGCGCGGAAGTGAAGGCCGGAGACATCCTGGTCGGCAAGATCACGCCGAAGGGCGAGAGCCCGATGACGCCGGAAGAGAAGCTGCTCCGCGCGATCTTCGGCGAGAAGGCCTCCGACGTGCGCGACACCTCGCTTCGGGTGCCGCCGGGCGTGCAGGGAACCATCGTCGAGGTTCGGGTGTTCAACCGCCATGGCGTCGAGAAGGACGAGCGCGCCATGGCGATCGAACGCGAGGAGATCGAACGCCTCGCCAAGGACCGCGACGACGAGCAGGCGATCCTCGACCGCAACGTCTACGGCCGTCTGGTGGAGATCCTGACCGGCAAGGCCGCGACGGCAGGTCCGAAGGGCTTCCGCAAGGGCGACGAGATCACCCAGGAGGCCCTCGACAATCACCCGCGCAGCCAGTGGTGGCAGTTTGCCGTCGCCGACGACGCGGTGATGACCGAGATCGAGGCTCTGCAGAAGACCTACGACGAGAGCCGCAAGCGCCTCGAAGGTCGCTTCATCGACAAGGTGGAGAAGCTGCAGCGCGGCGACGAACTGCCGCCCGGCGTGATGAAGATGGTCAAGGTCTTCGTGGCGGTGAAGCGGAAGATCCAGCCCGGCGATAAGATGGCCGGCCGCCATGGCAACAAGGGTGTCGTGTCGAAGATCGTGCCGTGCGAGGACATGCCGTTCCTGGAGGATGGCACCCACGTCGACATCGTTCTGAACCCGCTCGGCGTGCCGAGCCGCATGAATGTCGGTCAGATCCTGGAGACCCATCTGGGATGGGCCTGTGCCGGCATGGGCAAGCGGATCGGCGAGATGGTTCGCGAGGCTCAGAAGGCGGCCGATCCGAGCCAGCTTCGGGCGACGCTTCTCGACGTGTTCGAGGACGGGACCACCGAACCGATCGCCGACTATGACGACGATTCGGTGCTGCGCCTTGGCAGGCAGCTCTCAACCGGCGTGCCGATTGCAACGCCGGTGTTCGACGGTGCCCGCGAGCCGGACATCGTGGAGATGCTGGAAAAGGCCGGCCTGCATTCGTCGGGTCAGTCGACGCTGTTCGATGGTCGCACGGGTGAGGAATTCGACCGTAAGGTGACGGTGGGCTATATTTACATGCTCAAGCTGCACCATCTGGTCGACGACAAGATCCATGCCCGTTCGATCGGCCCGTACTCGCTGGTTACCCAGCAGCCGCTCGGCGGTAAGGCCCAGTTCGGCGGTCAGCGCTTCGGCGAAATGGAGGTGTGGGCGCTCGAAGCCTATGGCGCCGCCTACACGCTGCAGGAAATGCTGACGGTGAAGTCGGACGACGTCGCCGGCCGGACCAAGGTCTACGAGGCGATCGTGCGTGGTGACGATACCTTCGAGGCCGGCATCCCGGAAAGCTTCAACGTGCTCGTCAAGGAAATGCGCTCGCTGGGTCTCAACGTCGAGCTCGTCGAAGGCGAGCGCCGGCTGCCGATTCCGGGCGAGACCGACAAGGCGGACGCGGCCGAATAGGCCGGATTGTTTGGTCCGCGGCGCCTGCCACCCTATGTGGGGTAGGTGTCGCGGACAGAATTTGACGTTCGACGGGCGCGGTCGGGGCGGACGAGCGCGCACGGGGACGGGACCGGCGGACGGCGGCGGCCGCGCCGGTTCGTCCAAGCCCTCCGTGGCGAAGGAGAGACCTTATGAATCAAGAAGTCATGAACCTGTTCAATGCGCAGGCTCCTGCTCAAGACTTCGATCGGATTCGCATTTCGATCGCCAGCCCGGAGAAGATCCTCTCCTGGTCCTACGGCGAGATCAAAAAGCCTGAGACGATCAACTACCGGACCTTCAAGCCGGAGCGCGACGGTTTGTTCTGCGCGCGGATCTTCGGGCCGGTGAAGGACTACGAGTGCTTGTGCGGCAAGTACAAGCGCATGAAGTACAAGGGCGTGATCTGCGAGAAGTGCGGCGTCGAGGTGACGCTGCAGCGGGTCCGTCGCGAGCGCATGGGCCACATCGAGCTCGCCGCTCCGGTCGCGCACATCTGGTTCCTGAAGTCGCTGCCTTCGCGCATCGGCCTTCTGCTCGACATGACGCTGAAGGACCTGGAGCGGATCCAGTACTTCGAGAACTACGTCGTGCTGGAGCCGGGCCTGACGCCCTTGAAGCCGCTGCAGCTCCTCTCCGAAGAGGAGTATCTGCGCGCTCAGGACGAGTATGGCGAGGACGCCTTTACCGCCATGATCGGCGCGGAAGCGATCCGCGAGATGCTCATGAAGCTCGACCTGGAGCGTGAGCGCGATCGTCTGCGCGTCGAGATCGCGGAATCCACCTCCGAGCTGAAGCCGAAGAAGCTCGCCAAGCGGCTGAAGATCGTGGAGGCGTTCATCGAGTCCGGCAACAAGCCGGAGTGGATGATCCTGACCCACATCCCGGTGATTCCGCCGGACCTGCGTCCGCTGGTGCCGCTGGACGGCGGCCGGTTCGCGACGTCGGATCTGAACGATCTCTATCGCCGCGTCATCAACCGGAACAACCGCCTGAAGCGGCTGATCGAGCTGCGTGCGCCGGACATCATCATCCGCAACGAAAAGCGGATGCTGCAGGAGTCCGTGGACGCGCTGTTCGACAACGGCCGTCGCGGTCGCGTGATCACGGGCGCCAACAAGCGTCCCCTGAAGTCGCTCTCCGACATGCTGAAGGGCAAGCAGGGGCGCTTCCGCCAGAATCTGCTGGGCAAGCGCGTGGACTATTCCGGCCGCTCGGTGATCGTGGTGGGCCCGGAACTCAAGCTGCACCAATGTGGCCTGCCGAAGAAGATGGCGCTGGAGCTGTTCAAGCCGTTCATCTACTCGCGGCTCGACGCCAAGGGCTTCTCGTCTACGGTGAAGCAGGCCAAGAAGCTGGTGGAGAAGGAGAAGCCGGAAGTCTGGGATATCCTGGACGAGGTCATCCGCGAGCACCCGGTGATGCTGAACCGGGCGCCGACGCTCCACCGTCTCGGCATTCAGGCGTTCGAGCCGGTGCTGATCGAGGGCAAGGCGATCCAGCTCCATCCGCTGGTCTGCGCGGCGTTCAACGCCGACTTCGACGGCGACCAGATGGCGGTGCACGTGCCGCTGTCGCTGGAAGCGCAGCTCGAAGCCCGCGTCCTGATGATGTCGACGAACAACATCCTGCACCCGGCGAACGGTCAGCCGATCATCGTGCCGTCGCAGGATATCGTGCTCGGCCTCTATTATCTGTCGCTGATGGCGGACGGTGAACCGGGCGAGGGCATGGTGTTCGGCAACATGGCCGAGCTGCACCACGCGCTCGATGCGGGCGCAGTCACTGTGCACTCCAAGGTGCGCGCCCGCTACAAGGGCATCGACGAGGACGGCAACGAGTTCACCGCCATCTGCGAGACCACGCCTGGCCGCATGATGATCGGCGATCTGCTGCCGCTGCATCCGGGCGTTCCCTACGAGACCTCCAACCGTCTGATGACGAAGAAGGAGATCTCGCGGATGATCGATACCGTCTACCGTGCCTGCGGGCAGAAGGAGACGGTGATCTTCTGCGACCGGATCATGTCGCTGGGCTTCACCAACGCGTTTAAGGCCGGCATTTCGTTTGGCAAGGACGACATGGTGATCCCGGAGACCAAGCACGGCCTGGTCGAAGAGACCCAGGAGCTCGTAAAGGAATACGAGCAGCAGTACAACGACGGCCTGATCACTCAGGGCGAGAAGTACAACAAGGTCGTCGATGCCTGGGCCAAGTGCACCGACAAGGTCGCCGACGAGATGATGAAGCGGATTCAGGCGGTCTACCGCGACGAGGAGACCGGCCGGCAGAAGCAGATCAACTCGATCTACATGATGAGCCACTCCGGTGCGCGTGGTTCGCCGGCGCAGATGAAGCAGCTCGCCGGCATGCGCGGCCTGATGGCGAAGCCGTCGGGCGAGATCATCGAGACGCCGATCATCTCGAACTTCAAGGAAGGCCTGTCGGTGCTCGAGTACTTCAACTCGACCCACGGCGCCCGTAAGGGCCTGGCCGACACCGCCTTGAAGACGGCGAACTCGGGCTACCTGACCCGCCGTCTGGTGGATGTGGCGCAGGATTCGATCGTCACGGAAACCGATTGCGGCTCCACGCGCGGCATCACCATGCAGGCGATCGTCGATGCCGGCCAGGTGGTCGCGACGCTCGGCATGCGCATTCTCGGCCGGACCGCGGGAGAGGACATCACCGACCCGTCGACCGGCGAAATGATCGTCGCACGCGGCGAGCTGATCTCCGAGCGTGACGTCGAGGCGGTCGAGGCGGCCGGCATTCAGTCGGTGAAGATCCGCTCCGTGCTCACCTGCGAGACCAAGAACGGTGTCTGCGCGTCCTGCTACGGTCGCGATCTGGCCCGTGGTACGCCGGTGAACATGGGCGAGGCCGTCGGCGTCATCGCCGCTCAGTCGATCGGCGAGCCGGGCACCCAGCTCACCATGCGCACGTTCCACATCGGCGGCACGGCGCAGGTGGTCGACTCCTCGTTCCTGGAATCGACCTTCGACGGTAAGGTCGAGGTTCGTAACCGCAACGTGGTGCGCGACTCCGAAGGCAAGCTGATTGCCATGGGCCGCAACATGCAGATCGCGATCACCGACAAGGACGGTACCGAGCGGGTCAGCCACAAGATCATCTACGGCTCCCGCCTCCACGTCGACGAAGGCGACGAGATCAAGCGCGGCCAACGGATCGCCGAATGGGACCCCTATACCCGCCCGATCCTCACCGAGGTCGATGGCACCATCGACTTCGAGGATCTGGTGGAGGGCGTGTCGGTGTCGGAATCGACCGACGAGGCGACCGGCATCACCAAGCGGTCGGTCATCGACTGGCGCTCGCACACCCGCGGTCAGGACCTGCGTCCGGCGATCGTCATCAAGGACGCCGCCGGCGAGGTGATCAAGCTGCCGCGCGGCGGCGAGGCCCGCTACCTGCTCTCGGTCGAGACGATCCTCTCGGTTGATCGCGGCGCTTCGGTTTCCGCCGGTGACGTGCTTGCGCGTATCCCGCTGGAAAGCGCCAAGACCCGCGACATCACTGGCGGTCTGCCGCGTGTGGCGGAGCTGTTCGAAGCCCGGCGTCCGAAGGATCACGCGGTCATCGCCGAGATCGACGGCACCGTGCGGTTCGGCAAGGACTACAAGAACAAGCGCCGGATCATCATCGAGCCCGACGACGAGAGCCTGAGCCCGGTCGAGTACCTGATCCCGAAGGGCAAGCACATTCACCTTCAGGACGGCGACCTGATCGAGAAGGGCGACTTCGTCCTCGACGGCAACCCGGCGCCGCACGACATCCTGGCGATCAACGGCGTGGAGGCGCTCGCCGCCTACCTCGTCAACGAGATCCAGGAGGTCTACCGGCTTCAGGGTGTGACCATCAACGACAAGCACATCGAGGTGATCGTTCGCCAGATGCTGCAGAAGGTCGAGGTTGAGGATCCCGGCGAGACCGAGCTGCTCAACGGCGAGCAGATCGACCGTGTCGAGCTCGACGCGATCAACGAGGCGGCGACCGACGCCGGGCGCAAGCCGGCGACGGCCAATCCGGTGCTGCTCGGCATCACCAAGGCGAGCCTGCAAACCCGCTCCTTCATCTCCGCGGCTTCGTTCCAGGAGACGACGCGGGTGCTCACCGAGGCCGCCGTCAACGGCAAGGCCGACATGCTGGAAGGCCTCAAGGAGAACGTCATCGTGGGACGTCTCATCCCGGCCGGTACCGGTGGCATGATCAACCGAATCCGGGAGATCGCCACTAGCCGCGACGAGTTGATCCTTGAAGAACGTAAGAAGGAGCAGCAGGCGCAGTTCGACACCGGGCTGCTTGAAGAACGGACGACGGCTCCGGGCGAGTAATCAGCCGGCGTCGCTGTTCGCGCGCCTTCCTACAAATATCTCAGGGCCGGGGCAGGAAACTGCCGCGGCCTTTTTCTTTGGCCTGCCGATCGTTCGAGCGGGCGTCCGCCGGATTGGCGGGGGCCGCGCCCGACCTCGTTGCCGTCTTTCGTAAATAATTTTTAGTTCGGGCGCGCCTCCCCAGGTGTTTGAGTTGGCCTTTCCGCATCCCCCGTGTTTTTATGCGCTGGTCCATTCGACTTTCGTGCTCTGAGTCGAGCAGATCGGATGGGGGGCGCTTTGATTACTCAAACTCGATTGGAGATTGGCATGAAAAAGGGAAAGATTTCTTTCTTTCGGAAGGTTTCTTTCATTTCCGCGCTGCTGCTGGTGATGCCGGGTGCAGCCATTGCAGCCGACAGTGATTTCGTCGCGGCTGTTTACAGCAAGTCCACCGGCAACGTGGCCTTCGCTGAAGGGGACAGCGACATGTCCGTCCGCGAGAAGGCGATGTCGGAATGCAAGAGCAGCGGTGCTTCGGACTGCGAGCTCGCCTTTGCCGGCACCAATATGTGCATTTCGTTGGCGCGCTCCGCTGACGAGAAATCCCTCGGCATCGGGGCCGGGTCGTCCAAGAGCAAGGCTCAGGACGAGGCGATCAAGCAATGCGGCGACGACGGTGCAGTCGGCTGCAATCTGCACGACACCTATTGCGGTCCGACCGATCTCGACTGAGCTGTCTGCGATTCGGTGGGGCGCCGCATCGCCTTTTGTGGTCCGGCCCCGCTAGGTCCTCGTCGGCCCTAACGGGCGCCGGGACCGGACAGGGGGCATCGAGCGACGGCTCGTAGAAGGCGTCCGCTTTTTGCAAATGACGACGCGGCGGGCGCGGGAGGTCTTAAGGCCGCCTTCGCCCGTTTCCTTGTCCGGGTCGACAACGCAATCGAAAGCCCGGAAAAAGCGGATCCAGCCTCTCGTAAAGCTCGGCGGCAAACGAAAACGCCGAACGCATTGGGCAATCGCGCTTCTTCGCCAGACGTATTCTCGCAGCCAAACGCTCTCAAAAAGCGCTTGCATGGAACTTGCAGGAAAAAAGCGGCACGAAATGCGCAAGGAAGGCTTGACTGCCACAACCGGAATGACTAGGTTCCGCGCACTCCACGGCAGGCGGTAAGCCTTGTTTCGATCTTGCGGTCAACGCGAGATCCTCGGCTTAAACGCTGTCGGGCCCATGAGCGACATATGCTCGATGCCATGACTGTCCGGAGACGGGCAGTCCTCTGGACGTGCGCGCCGTCCGTTCTCGTTTCGTCGAGATCGGGGCCGGCGCTTTTGTTGTCATGGCCTGACCTGGAGAACGAGGTTCGGGCGCAACGGAACGGATAAGTATGCCGACCATCAACCAGTTGATCCGCAAGCCGCGCAAGGCGCCGACGAAGCGCAACAAGGTGCCGGCGATGGATGCGTGCCCGCAGAAGCGGGGCGTTTGCACGCGCGTTTACACGACCACGCCGAAGAAGCCGAACTCGGCGCTTCGTAAGGTCGCCAAGGTGCGCCTGACCAACAGCTACGAGGTCATCGGTTACATCCCGGGCGAGGGGCATAACCTGCAGGAACACTCGGTGGTTATGATCCGCGGCGGCCGGGTGAAGGACTTGCCGGGCGTGCGCTACCACATCCTGCGCGGCGTGCTCGACACCCAGGGCGTCAAGGATCGTAAGCAGCGGCGTTCGAAGTACGGCGCCAAGCGGCCGAAGTAAGGGATTTTCGTGTCCCGGTGCATCTGGCGACCGGGCACGTCGGGAAGTTTCGGAGAGACGCTGAAACATGTCACGCCGTCACAGCGCCGAAAAGCGCGAGATCATGCCGGACCCGAAGTTCGGCGACATCGTCCTCACCAAGTTCATGAACTCGGTGATGTACGACGGTAAGAAGTCGGCCGCAGAACGGATCGTCTACGGGGCCTTGGACGTGATCCAGGAGAAGACCCGTCAGGATCCGATCGGCGTCTTTCACGATGCCCTCGGCAATGTGATGCCGCAGGTCGAGGTCCGCTCGCGCCGCGTCGGTGGCGCGACCTATCAGGTCCCGGTCGAGGTTCGCCCGGAGCGCCGTCAGGCGCTTGCGATCCGTTGGCTGATCACCGCTGCGCGCAAGCGCAATGATAAAACCATGATCGACCGTCTGTCCGGGGAGCTCCTTGACGCGGCCAACAATCGTGGCACTGCCGTCAAGAAACGCGAAGACACGCACAAGATGGCTGAGGCCAACCGCGCGTTCTCGCACTACCGCTGGTAATCGGTCGAAGTCAGGTCAGGAAGGCGCGCGCCATGTCCCGCACCCATAAGATGGAAGACTACCGTAACTTCGGCATCATGGCCCACATCGATGCCGGCAAGACGACGACGACCGAGCGGATCCTGTTCTACACCGGCCGCAGCCACAAGATTGGCGAAGTCCACGACGGCGCGGCCACCATGGACTGGATGGAGCAGGAGCAGGAGCGCGGCATTACGATCACGTCGGCCGCGACGACCGCTTACTGGCAGGACAAGCGCCTCAATATTATCGACACCCCCGGCCACGTCGACTTCACCATCGAGGTGGAGCGCTCGCTGCGCGTGCTCGACGGCGCGATCGCGCTGCTCGACGCCAACGCCGGCGTGGAGCCGCAGACGGAAACCGTGTGGCGTCAGGCGGACAAGTACTTTGTCCCGCGCATGATTTTCGTCAACAAGATGGACAAGCTCGGCGCGGACTTCTTCCGTTGTGTCCGCATGATCGAAGAGCGTCTGGGCGCCAAGCCGCTGGTGATGCAGCTTCCGATCGGTGCGGAGAGCGAGTTCAAAGGCGTGGTCGACCTGCTGCGCATGCAGGCGATCGTCTGGCACGACGAGAGCCTCGGCGCGAAGTTCGATTATCAGGACATTCCGGCCGACCTGCTCGACCAGGCCCAGGAATATCGCGAGAAGCTCATCGAGACCGCCGTCGAAGCCGACGACGAGGCGATGGAAGCCTATCTGGAAGGCAACGAGCCGGACATCGAGACCCTGCAGCGGGTGATCCGCAAGGGTACGATCGCCAACACATTCGTGCCGATCTTCTGCGGCTCTGCCTTCAAGAACAAGGGCGTGCAGCCGTTGCTCGACGCCGTCGTCGACTACCTGCCGAGCCCGCTCGACGTGGAATCGATTCGCGGCATCGACGTGAAGACCGGCGAGACCGTGAAGCGCCGGTCGTCGGACGACGGGCCGCTCGCCATGCTCGCCTTCAAGGTCATGAACGACCCGTTCGTGGGTACGCTGACCTTCTGCCGCATTTATTCCGGCAAGCTCGATCAGGGCTCCTCGGTACTCAACACCGTGAAGGAGAAGCGCGAGCGCGTCGGTCGGATGCTGCAGATGCACTCCAACCACCGCGATGAGATCAAGGAAGCCTACGCCGGCGACATCGTGGCGCTGGCCGGTCTCAAGGAGAGCACCACGGGCGACACCCTATGCGATCCGAATGCTCCGGTGATTCTGGAGCGCATGGAGTTCCCGGATCCGGTGATTGAGATCGCGATCGAGCCGAAGACCAAGTCGGACCAGGAGAAGATGGGCCTCGCCCTCAACCGCCTGGCAGCGGAGGATCCGTCCTTCCGCGTCAAGACCGACGAGGAATCCGGCCAGACCATCATTGCCGGCATGGGCGAGCTTCACCTCGACATCCTGGTCGACCGGATGAAGCGGGAGTTCAAGGTCGAGGCGAATATCGGTCAGCCGCAGGTGGCCTACCGCGAGACGATCACCCGGCAAACCGAGATCGACTACACCCACAAAAAGCAGACCGGCGGCACCGGCCAGTTCGCCCGCGTGAAGCTGGTGATCGAACCGAACGAGACCGGAGCGGGCTTCTCGTTTGAATCGAAGATCGTGGGTGGCGCGGTTCCGAAGGAATATATCCCGGGCGTCCAGAAGGGCATCCAGAGCGTGATGACCTCCGGGCCGATCGCCGGCTTCCCGATGGTCGACATCAAGGCCGAGTTGATCGACGGCGCCTACCACGACGTGGACTCCAGCGTGCTGGCGTTCGAAATCGCGTCGCGCGCCGGTTTCCGCGAGGCGGTGCAGAAGGCCGGTCCGCGGCTTCTGGAGCCGGTCATGAAGGTCGAGGTCGTCACGCCGGAAGAATTCGCCGGCACGGTGATGGGCGACTTGAATTCCCGGCGCGGACAGATCCAGGGCACCGAGGCACGCGGCATTGCGACCGTGGTGAACGCCTTCGTCCCGCTCGCGAACATGTTTGGCTACGTGTCCAACCTTCGGTCGATGACCCAGGGTCGGGCGCAGTACACGATGCAGTTCGATCACTACGAGCAGGTTCCGCAGAACGTGGCGGACGAGGTCCAGGCGAAATACGCCTGAGACCCGACCCGCTGATCGAGACACGGTTGCAACAGATTTAGGACCGAACGGAGTACGCCGATGGCGAAGGAGAAGTTTTCTCGCAGCAAGCCGCACGTGAACATCGGAACGATTGGGCACGTTGACCACGGC